>JACCRK010000103.1 GCA_013813565.1 Herpetosiphonaceae bacterium | reverse complement strand
GATCAGAAGCGGGTCGGCGGCGGCTCGCGCTCCCCGGCGGGCACGTACACCGACATCGCCGTCCTGCTGCGACTACTCTTCTCGCGGATCGGGCAGCCCTACGTCGGACCGGCCTATGCCTTCTCGTTCAACACCCCGCAGGGCATGTGCCCGGAATGCGAGGGTATCGGCAAGACCGTCCAGCTTGATCTGGACACGCTCCTCGACCGCAGCAAGTCGCTGAATGGCGGGGCGATCCTGCACCCCGAGTTCAAGGTCGGCAAGTGGATGTGGAAGATGTACCCGCTCTCCGGCCTCTTCGACAACGACAAGCCGATCAGCGACTACACCGAGGATGAGCTGTACGCCCTGCTGTACGGGGCGGATATCAAAGTCTCCTGGGGCGAGTTCGGCTCGAAGTACGAGGGGCTGGTCGAGCGCTTCACCCGGATGTATCTCAAAAAGGATACGGCGGCCATGTCCGAGCGCAATCGGGCGGTCTTTGAGGAGTTTACCACCTCGCAGACCTGCCCGGTATGCCACGGGGGCCGGCTCAACCAGGCCGCCCTGGATTGCCGGATCGCCGGCCGCAACATCGCCGAGCTGGCCGACCTGGAGGCGACGGAGCTGATCCTATTCCTGAAAAACTTCACCGATCCGGTCGCGGTGAAGGTGGCCGCCAGCCTGACCGATCGCCTGCAGCATCTGGTCGATATTGGGCTGGGCTACGTCAGCCTCAGCCGGGAGACCGCGACGCTATCCGGCGGCGAGTCGCAGCGGGTCAAGATGATTCGGCATCTCGGCAACAGCCTGACCGAGATGCTCTATATCCTCGACGAGCCGACGGTGGGGCTGCATGCGCGTGATGTCGCCCGACTGAACACGCTGCTGAAGCAGCTGCGCGACAAGGGCAATACGGTGCTGGTAGTTGAGCACGACCCCGACGTGATCGCCATCGCCGACCATGTGGTCGACATCGGCCCGCGGGCCGGCACCCACGGTGGCGAGGTGGTGTTTGAAGGCAGCTATGCCGAGCTCAAGCGCGCCAATACCCTCACGGCGCAGTTCCTGAGCGATCCGCTGCCCGGCGCCAGGGTGCGGCTCAAGCAGACGGTGCGCCAACCAAGCGGGCAGATGACGATCGCCAATGCCAATCTGCACAACCTGAAAAACGTCACCGTCAGCATCCCCACCGGCGTCCTGACCATCGTGACCGGGGTGGCCGGCTCCGGCAAAAGCACCCTGATCAACGATATCTTCGTGGCGCAGCACCCGGACGCAATTGTGATCGACCAGTCCCGTGTGACGGCCAACAGCCGCTCGGCCCCGGCCACCTATACCGGGATTATGGACGACATTCGACAGGCTTTCGCCAAAGCCAACACGGTCAGCGCCTCGCTGTTCAGCTTCAACTCGACCGGCAGCTGCCCCAACTGCAACGGCCTGGGCGTGGTGTACGCCGACCTGGCCTTCATGGCCGGCATCGTCTCGACCTGTGAGATCTGCGAGGGCAAGCGCTTTAAGCCCGAGGTGCTGGAGTATCACCTGCGCGGCCAGACCATCAGCGACGTGCTCGATATGACCGTGGAGGAGGCGCTGGCGTTCTTCACCGAGAAGAAGATCAGCGTCGTGCTGAAGGCAATGAATGACGTAGGCCTGGGCTACCTGAAGCTGGGCCAGTCCCTCAGCACCCTGTCGGGCGGCGAGGGACAGCGGCTGAAGCTCGCCACCGAGCTCCACAAGCAGGGCAGCGTCTACGTGATGGACGAGCCGACCACCGGGCTTCACCGCTCAGATATCGGTCTGCTGATGGGCATTATCGACCGGCTGGCGGACGCCGGAAACACAGTCATCCTGATCGAGCACCATCTCGACGTGATCCGCCAGGCCGACTGGATCATCGACCTTGGCCCGGAGGGCGGCAGCGCCGGTGGCGAGGTGCTGTTTGAGGGTCCGCCGCAGGCCTTGAAGGATTGCCCCCGCAGCATCACCGCGCGCTTCATCTGAGGCCAATCTGGGGCGAAGAAGGAAGGGGGCGGAGATAGGTTGCGCTAGCGCGACCACCGATGGAGTGAGGCCAGGCGGAACGTTTGCCGCCCTACCCAGAGGTGGCGCGTCGGCTCAGCCTGGCGGCGGCTCGATCAGCGTTGCGATGCGCGTGGCGAGCTGCCGCAACGCCGTCCGCAGTTCGGGCGGCTGGAGAACCTCCAGGTCGCACCCCAGGCCGACCAGGATATACGCCATCCAATCGAGGCAATCCACGGAGCAGCGCAGCACCACGCCGGCGGCGGTCTCCTCCAGGTGGGCCATCGCCGGCGAAATCGTGCAGCGCGCTGCGGCGATGCTGGTGTGCAGCAGCACCTCAACCGACCACCGCCTGGACATGCTGGAGATCTGCGCGTTGACATAGCCGAGGATATCGAAGCCAGCCGGCGAGTGGAAGGCGTTTTCCTGAAGCTCGGCCCCGCGCACCCGGTCGAGCCGGAACATTCGGACCTCGCCGCGCAGGTGGCAGTGGCCGACGGTGTACCAGCGCCCCGAATGGTAGACCACCCCATATGGATCAAACACCCGCTCGCTGGGCGTGCCATCAGCGGCCTGATAGCTGATAGAGACGCGCTGGCGGCGCTGGGTGGCCTGGCTGATCACCTGGACGACCCCACCTACCGGGGATGGATACGCCGGCGCGCTATCGATGACCAGGGTCTCATGCAGCGACTGGATCTGCTGGCGCGTGGCGTCGGGCAGGACGCGCACCAGCTTGGCAAGGGCGCCCTCCGCCGCCGGCGTAGCGGTGGTCAGGCCGGTCGTGCGGCTGGCCAGCAGACCGAGAGTCAGGGCGGCGGCCTCGTCGGCGGTAAACATGAGCGGCGGGAGCTTAAAGCCGGGGCGCAGGCGATAGCCGCCATAGCGACCACGATCCGACGAGACCGGGATGCCCAGGTCCTGAAGCTGGGCCACATAGTTGCGGACCGAACGCTCGCTGACCTCCAGCCGGCGGGCCAGCTCCTGCCCGCTGATGCGGTCATGAACCTGGAGCAACTCTAAGAGCGTCAGCACCCTTGTCGTAGGAAAATACATCGCATGGCCCTCCTAATCCGGAAGCAATCTTTCCGCATTGCCAAGTATACTCATTTCAACAAGCACTGGAAAAGGAGGTCTGTTTGGATAACTCTGAACTGTTGGCCTGGCTGGACGGACGCTATCGGCGCTGGATCGCGCTGATCAGCACGATTGATCCAGCGCGCATGGATCAGCCAGGGGTCAACGGCGACTGGTCGGTCAAGGATATCGTCGCGCACCTGACGGGCTGGAATCGCTGGCTGATCGCACGCTTCCATGCGGCCTGTCAGGGCGAGCCGGAGCCGCTCCCGCCGTGGCCAGCAAGCTTGACCAGCGATGAAGACATCAATGGCTGGATCTATATGGCCAATCGTGACCGCTCGGTGCGCAAGGTAGTGGATGAAGCGCAGGCCGTCCATCAGCGTCTTCGTGGGATCATTGAGGGCTTGCCGGCTGGTGCGCGGATTGAGCTCGTCGAACCAGCGTTCTATCGCGTGTGGATCGGGGAGACGCAATTTCTGGTCGGTGAATTTTTTGACCATTTTCACGACGACCACGAGCCAGACCTCCGCGCCTGGCTGGCACGCGACGCGGCCACAGCGGCCGCCAAGCACAACCCAATCGACCACGGGCCCACCTAATCACCGCATTGCTTGAAGACTGGAGGAATATTGTGGCATTTGAACGCCTACCCGCCGCCCCGGCCAACTTTGATTTCGCGCTCGGCACCTGGCATGTCCGCCACCGCCGGCTCAAGGAGCGCCTCGCCGGATGCGCCGAATGGGTTGAGTTCTCCGGGCATATGTCCACCTACACGGTGCTGGGCGGCTATGGGAACGTGGAAGATAATCTGCTGGACCTGCCGGATGGCCCCTATCGCGCCGTGGCGCTGCGCTCATTCGATCCCCACAGCGGACAGTGGTCGATCTGGTGGCTCGACGGCCGTTTTCCGGGGCGGCTCGATGTGCCAGTGGTTGGCCACTTCGACCAGGGAGTCGGCGCCTTCTACGCCGATGATGGATTGAATGGCCGGCCGATCAAAGTGCGCTTTCTCTGGCTCACGAACACGCCGGGCCAGCCGCGCTGGGAGCAGGCCTTCTCTGGCGACAATGGGGCCACCTGGGAAACCAACTGGACCATGGATTTCTTCCGCTGATCGAACGCCGAGGATTTTTGCTAGGTTGATGCTGACACAATGGTTCCCGATTGAATCCTCAAGGCTGGGAGAAAGGGGCATAACAATGACGCTGGTGGGGAATTCGCGGATGGCCAGAAATGCACCAGCAGAGGCAGCTATTAGTGATCATGCTTCGAAGCCCATGGGCTTCGTGTTGCATTCGCCAGTCTCACCGTTGGTCATGGGCCTACCGATCGTTTTGGCCTGCTATAATCTTCTCGCAGTCGTCCTTATAGCAGGAAGAAAATGTCATGGAACTGATCCTGACTCATCATTCACCAACCGAAGTCGCCGTGTCGTGCGATGGCAAGCGGTCGCACAGGTTTGAGCTTGCCATGGTGTTCCCGATCCAGTCCGCCCCTGACGCCACTCCAGCTCTGCTTGAGGACCCGGTGGCGTATGGAAAATTGGCCTACCTCGCGTTATTCGGCTCGGATACCCTGGCGAGCAAGGCGCTGGATGCGCTGCCCGAACGAGTCGTAGTCGTGGCGACCGATCTTGAGCTGCAAAGCGTTCCATGGGAGTACGCCCATGGCCCAAATGGGTGGGTTGTGGCCGAGGTCCCGTTTGTCCGCGGACTACCGGCGGACAAACGGCTGGCCAGCGCCACGGTTGATCAGCCACTCCATGTGGTGGTTGTGCCGTCGCAGCCGCTTAGCGGTGGCCTGGAGCCGCTTGACGTCGAGGGCGAATGGGTGCGTCTGACTGAGATCGTCAGCGCGACCGCCACTGCTATGACCTTGGAACGAACCGTTCCGGCGACGCTGAGCGCACTCCGGAAACTGGTGGCCGGCGAGCGGCAGCGGGTGATCCACTTCACCGGCCACGGCGGCCAGAATGCCGAGGGGGCGCTGCTGTTCTTCGAACGCGAGATCGGCGATCTGTCTGCCGAGGAGGTCAACACCGGCGGCAACGTCGAGGCGGTCAGCACCCGCGAGTTCATCAACTATATTCGCGGCACCGCGCATCTAGTCGTGCTCAGCGCATGTGTTTCGGCAACGCCGGGCGAAACGCAGTTCAACAACCTGGCGGCCTCGCTGGTCGCGTATAAAATCCCCTACGCCCTGGGCATGCGCTTCTCCGTGATCGATATTGACGCCAACGCCTTTTGCCGCAGCTTCTACGGCGAGCTCGCCCGTGGCGTCGCGGTTGAGGAAGCGGTCCGACAAGGGCGATTGGAGCTGGTCGACAGCCAGCGGCCGTGGGCGATTGGCGTGCCGGTGCTGTACACCGCGCTGGAAACGGCCGCGCCCCCCTTTGGCTGCCGTGAAGGTACGCCGACGGTGATCGCCCATCGGCCGCATTGTGATCTTGAGGCGCTAACCGCCGCGACCGGGGCCTTGCAGGGCCGCGACGGGAATTTGCTGGGAATCGAATGGTATCTGACCGGCGACAAGCGCTCGTCGATTGTGACCATCCACGGGCCAAGCGGCCAGGGCAAGACGGCGCTGGTGCGGGCCGCAGCAGAGCGGATCGCCTACGAATGGCCTGGCGGCGTGTTGGCGCTCAGCTTCGAAACCTTGCCCGCCAAGGCCCAGGTCCTGCGCGACATCGGGCGATTTATCGGCATCGCCGGCGAAACGCTGGCCGATCCCGTCGCAGCCGAGGCGGCGATCGAGGCGTATGTCACCGATCATCGGACGCTGCTGGTGCTTGATGGCGCCGAAAGCCTGGTCGCCGGGGTCGATAACGACGATCCGGCCGCCATCGAACTGGCGCAGTGGCTGCAACAGCTGCCCGGCCGCCGGGTCGGCCTGCTCATCGCGTCCCGCCGCTACCTTGGCTGGGAAGGCGAGGTTGGAATTGAGCTGGCGGGCCTGGCATCCGAGCAGGGCGGAGCGCTCTTCCACAAGAACGCCCCCCAACGCCTGGGCGAGATTGATCAGGAGCACGCCATGGCGCTGAGCACGCAGGTGGGCGGCCACCCCCTCAGTCTACGCTTGCTCGGCGCGGCATTCAACGATACAGATACGCCGCTGGCCGCCTTTATCGCCGATTTCGAAGCCCAGCTCGACCGCGCCGAAAACAAATACGTCCATGCCAGCCATCGCCAGCTCACGCTCCAAACCAGCATCGACACCAGCGTCAGCGCCCTATCGGACGATCTCCGGGCGCCGCTAAGTTTTTTGTGGGTCTTTCAGGGCCCGTTCGTGCCAGCCAGCCTGGCCGGCGTGATGCACGATACGCCAGACGCGGATCAGGTGGCGACGATCACCGCGCACCTGCATCATCTGTGGCACCAGAGCCTGGTCGAACGGGTCCAATACGCCGATGGGACGATCATGTACCGCGCCCACCCGGTGCTGCGGCAGTATTTCCGGCGCCGCCTGCCGCCGGCGGTGGATACGGCGACCTTGGATCGGAATTTTGCCCGCGCGATGGCCAGGCTCGCCGCCCATCTCTACGACACGCGCGCCGACGATCAGACCTGGATCACTTACGCCAGCGAATGCCGTGACGACTTCAACCGCGTGGTTGATCTGTTGCCCAAGGACGAGCGGGCAGGCTACGCTGCGCAGTGGGGCTGGCTATGCTTCCTCCAGGGCGATTATGGCCAGGCCGGCGCCTTGTTTGAGTCGGTGCTGGCATGGGCTAAGAAGCACGATCAAGCTGTCTACCTCGACCTCCTCAACAGCCTTGCCTCGGTTAAAGGGTTGATCGGCGCGTATGGAGAGGCGATCACGCTGTATAAGCAAGCCTTGACCCTTATCCGCAAAAACCAGGATGGCTTCAGCGAAGCACTGACGCTTGAAAGCCTGGCTGATTGCTACAACACAATCGAGGATTACGCCCACGCCAGATCCAACTATGAGCGTGCCCTCAAGCTCTTCCGCGAACAGGCGGACCAGGCCAGCGAGGCGCGCATACTTCAGGCGCTGGGCTCGGCCTATCAAGGCACCGACCAACTCCAAAAGGCCATCGATTCCTACCAGGCGTCCCTGGCGATCAGCCTGTCCCTGGACGATCAGGGCAGTCAGGCCGCGACACTCACGGCGATGGGTGAGATCTACCTGAAGGGGGGAACCTGGGATAGCGCCAGCGCCAGTTTCCAGCAGGCTCTGGCGCTGTGCGAGGCCGCCGAGGACGCGCCGGGGATGGTGGGAGCGCTGACAGGATTGGCCCAGGTTGCGATCGCTCAGAAAGCGGATAGCGAAGGACTGGCCTACTACCAGCGAATCCTCACGATCCACCAGGCGGATGGATCGCTTGGCGACCAGGCCAATGCCCACACCGCCATGGCCGCCTGCCATGTGTCGCTCGAACAGAAGCGCGAGGCCGTTGACTGCCTCAACGCTGCCGGCCCGCTCTACCAGGCTGCCGGCGATCGCGCTAGCATGGCGGCCACCTTGCGCAAGATTGCCGCCATCCTGGTCACGGACAGCGCCGGTCTCGCCGCCGGCGCTGAGTTGCTGGCAAACGCGGTGACGATCCTGGAGGAGGGGGGGCTGCCCGACGATAGCGACGGCGTAACGATTGAGACGATGCGCGAGCTCCAGGCACAGGCTGAGCAGCAAGCGGCCGCGGCGGCAGACAAGGCGCCAGGCGCAGCCTAACCCGAGACACACGCGATGCCCAACCCTGGCTCGGGATTTCTCGCCCTGAAGGCTGCCAGTATCGAACGATACGTCGAATCGCTGGCAGCGTGGCATACCAAAGTCACACCTTTTCGCTGATCGCTATGGTCTGTGAGGCAGGCGGGGTTGGACTCTGCGCCGCGCACCACTGCTCAAGGGTGGTCGTTGGCGCACCCAGCAGCGCGTTCGCCTCGTCCGGCACGCCTTCCTCCCCAATCAGATTGTGGTAGGCCATCAGCTCCGCCACCGAGCGCCATGCAGGGTTGAAGGTGAGCCTGCCAAGCCAGTCCATCAGCCAGATCGGCATGCGCGTGATTGGGATTGGGCTGGGGAGGGTGCGAATATACTGCGCAAGCGCCTGACCCATCGTCATGGGCTGGGGGCCATAGATATAGAGCGCCCTGGTAGACGCTGCCGGAATGCGGTAGCTGCGTGCCACCATCCGGGCGTAGTCGGCGGCGGCCAGCCAATGCAGCGGATGGGGCTGTTTGCCCAGCAGCAGCGCCCGGTTGCCCTGGACAAACAACGGGAGCGACTCCATAAACCAGGTGGCGCGAAAGATCACTGATGGGATACCGCTTGCCCGCAGGGCCTGCTCGGCGCCCCACTTGGCTGCGCTGGCGCCTGGGTGAAGGTTCTTGGGCTGAATCGTATAGGCGGAAAGATAGGTTATCTGCTCAACCTGCGCCTGTGACGCCGCCGCGATGATATTTTTCGTCCCCTGGTGTTCAATCCGCTCATAGTCCGCTGCGCTCGGGCCGCCGCTGAGGTTGATATGGACCCCTGCGCAGCCTTCAAGCGCTGGTCCCAGCGAGGCAGGATCTTCAACATCCCCAGCCTGGATCTCAAAGCCGCTGCCGAACATTTGCGCGGCTTTCGCCGGAGAGCGTGAGAGGATGCGGACCGCAAACCCCTCGGCCTTCAGTCGTCGTGCCACCGGCGCCCCCAGCATTCCCGTGGCGCCAACCACCAGTACCCGTCGCACGTCGTCGTTCATATGGCCTCCTAGCGTTGATCAAGTTGTTTATAAATCGTTATTTCTCGATAAAACGATATGTTATTCAAAAAAACCTGCGCCAGCTATGGACAATTACTCGCTGGCGCAGGTCTGCAAATACGTCAGCAGTTCCTGGGCATAGCCGATCATGCGCGTGTGGTCGGCCCGATAGATCACCTCTTTGCCCTCACGCGCCGACGTTAGCAGGCCAGCCCGTTTGAGCAACGCCAGCTGCTCCGACGCCGTCGACTGGCCGATGCCGGCGGCCTCGGCAACCTGGCCAACCGTCAGGGCCGCGTCGGTTGCAAATAGAAACAGAATAGCTTGGCGGGTCTCGCTGGCCAGGGCGCGCAAGAAATCTTGAATTGCCGGACTAAGGGGGGTTGACATACGTATCGCCATATCGCAAAATAACGATATTATTTTACAATCAACAGCCCCGCTTGTCAAGCGCCCGCCGAGCGGCCGCTGCCGAATCTCCAGGCAACGGCTTGACTCAGCCCAGTCGCGCTATGCTATACTGAGGCTGAGAGGCTATTGCTGCGCTTCCTTCTAAATTGATCATTTAGCGCAGCAGCTTTCCTCTCACCATCGGCGTCCGTCCACCTCCGCCCCAGGAGCTGGCTATCGGATGCCTTTTTATATAAGGATCGTTTATGCGCAACACCATCTACCTCCGCCGCAAGCTAAAGCTGATTGTGCCGCCGGGCAACGCGGAGCTGGCGCCGGAATATCTGGCGATGCTGCTCAAAAACATCGATGGTCTGGGCTTTACGTTCTCA
>JACCRK010000099.1 GCA_013813565.1 Herpetosiphonaceae bacterium | reverse complement strand
ATCGAGACCCGCTTGCGCTGCCCGCCGGAGAGCTGGTTGATCCGCTTCGTGCGATGGGCGCTCATCTCAACATCATCCAGCACGCGGGCGATGCGCCCCTCAACCTCGGCGGGGGCGGTGTCGGCGGGCAGGCGCAGCTTAGCGGTGAAGCGCAGCGCCTGCTCGACCGAAATCGTGCTATGCAGAATATCGTCCTGCGGCACATAGCCAAGCACCGCCCGATAGGCATCGAAGTTCGCGTAGTAGTCATCGCCATTGACCAGCACCATGCCTTTGTTGGCCCGATTATAGCCGGAGAGCGCGCCCATCAGGGTCGATTTGCCCGCCCCGGAGCCGCCGACCAGCGCCACAAACTCACGGGGCTGGATCACCAGCGAGACATTGTTAAGAATAATCCGCCCGCCGCCGACCGACCGCACCAGGGTCCGGGCATCGATCCGCATCGCGCCGCGCTGGTCGAACTGATCGAGCGAGCGGCCATCGTAAACCAGCTTGAATGGCCCGATCTGAATCACATCGCCGCGCTGGAGCTGGTGGGCCTGAATCCGCTGCCCGTTGACAAACGTCCCGTTGGTGCTGCCCAGATCGCGCACCTCGTGGCCGCTGCCCAGCATCCGCACCTCGGCATGGCGGCGCGAAACTTGCGGATTGGGCAGGTTGAGCACATTGCCCTCACGGCCAATCGACACCACCGGCACGGTCAGATCGCAGCGGTTGACCGGCTGGACCGCCTGAATGTGGGCGGGGTGGGTGAGATTATTGTAGGTGAGCGTGACAAAGTTGCCGGTGACCGGGTCGCCGATGCGCACGACATCGCCATCCTGGAAGGTATGTTGGGGGACGCGCTGGCCGTTGAACAGCAGGCCATTGGTGCTGCCGAGATCGATGATCGCATGGGTGTCGCCGGCCGGCTCGATCCGCGCGTGACGCGAGGAGACAAACCGCGAGGCCATCACCAGATCGTTGCCCTGCGCCCGGCCAAACGTCAGCGGCTGGCTGGTGAGCGGAATCTGCAGCGGCGGGCCGCCACTATCCTGAATCACCAGAAACGCCGCGGATTTATTGAGGATCGTGGTGGCCTGATTGTAGCCCTGGGCCGGCGCTGGTGCGGCAACGGGTGGGCTAGCTGGAACCGCGATCGATTGAGCCTGGCCACAGGCGCTGCAGAACCGCGCATCGGGGCGGGGTAGCACAGCTTGACAGTGAATACAATTTGCCATTGTTCACCTTAACTATAGGTCTTTGCAATCACATGCAAGCTGCTATAGGCGTTAACCGGTCAAGATTGAGTAACAATCAGAAAGTGGTGTGCTATAATCGCTGCATGTGAGCGTTGCGGAATAGACGCAATTATAGCATATCGACGCTCGCTATAACCGTTCCGACCCTGCCTGGAGGTCGCTCCGATGAGTGTTGGCGCATCTACAAATCCCACCTGCCCACAATGTCACCGTGCTGTTGAACCTTCAGCGCGTTTTTGTCGCCACTGTGGTTCCGCCCTCCGCCTGCCCGCTGCGGCTCCACCGAGTGAGCCATTGCTTGATGCTGGTAACGATGAGGAGCTGGTCTTGCCCGCCCCCCGGCGCATTCAGGTTGAAGGCGACCGAATTAGCCTGCGCGCCCTCCAGCAGATGGTCACCCAGGGGGTTGAATGGTGGCAGATGCGGCTCCAGGCTGGTGAGGCGACCCGTGAAGAGGCTGTCAGCCGGATTGAAGAGCTCCGCCAGGCGCTGGGCAGCGTCAGCCACCAGCTGTCGCAGGGGCGTGAGACGATTCGCATCACCACCACCCTGACGCCGGCCCGGCGCTTTCCGATTGGCTGCCCGCGCTGCGGCAAGGGGAATCGCATCAATGCCCGCTACTGTATCGCCTGTGGGCGGCCATTTGCCATGCCCGCGGAGCGTCCAGTGCCCTCGGCTCCCGGCCTGCGCTACACCACCGGGCTGGTCTCCGACACCGGGGCCAAACGCACCATCAACCAGGACTCCGGGGTGGTCCATCACTTGAAGCTCCGTGATGGCACCAAGGTGCTGTGCTGTATTGTGGCCGACGGCATGGGCGGCGCCCAGGGTGGCGAACGGGCCAGCGCGATCGCCAGCATGAGCATTGTCAAACATCTGGAAGAATTTTGCACCACCGTTGACCAAAGCTATAGCGGCTGGCGTGATGCCGTCCGCGCCACGATCGCCGCCGCCAACAGCGCCGTCTTTCGCGAGGCCGAGGCCAACACCAGCCTGCGCGGCATGGGCACAACCGTGGTGCTCAGCCTGATTATCGGCGAGACTGGCATTATAGGCAGCGTTGGCGACTCGCGGGTCTACCTGCTGAACAAGCGCGGCGTCGCCGATGCAACCAGCCAGATCGCCCAGATCACGGTCGATCATACGATGGTGGCGCGGCTGGTCGATATCGGCCAGCTGACCCCGGAGCAGGCCCGAACGCACCCGCGCCGGAATGTGCTGTATCGCTCGGTTGGCGTGGAGGCCACGGTTGAGTCCGATGTGACCGAGCAGCCCCTGCAGCACGGCGACTGGCTGCTGCTGTGCTCCGACGGCCTGACTAATGAGCTTTCCGATGAAGAGATCCGCGATACGATCTTTACGGCCGCGTCGCCCCAGGCGGCCTGCGCCAACCTCATCGCCATCGCCAATGGCCGCGGCGCCCGCGACAATGTGACCGCCCTGGCGCTGCGGGCTAACGAGCATCGCGCCTGAGCGGATCCTGGCGCAAACGTCGGCATAGAAATCGCTAAATCAGCCGGCTGAGGTGAAACTTAATTGTGAAATGCAGCGTCATACGATGGAGTCATGGCTTGATACTGCTCGACATCGGTTTCGCTGCTCCAGTTGAAAATGCTATAATCGGCAGGGTAGGACTGGCCGTAAGGAAAATATATGAGCGATTCATTTCCATCAGGGGCTAAAACAGGGGCGCTGGCACAGGAGACTGTGCTGGGAGGCCGCTATCTCGTCCAGCGTCGGCTTGGCCAGGGCGGCATGGGCGCGGTCTATCTGGCCCACGATCAACGGCTGGATATTGAGTGCGCGATCAAAGAGATGAGCGCCGCCATGCTCAAGACCGACGAGGATCGCGACCGCTCGCGGCGGGCTTTTCACGAGGAGGCCAAGCTGCTGGCCCGGCTCAGCCACCCCAACCTGCCGCGCGTGAGCGATCACTTCACGGAGCATGGCAAAGAATATCTGGTGATGGAGTATGTCCCTGGTGAGACTCTGTCCCAGGTGATGCGGCGCAATCCGCCACCATGGAGCGTCGGCGAAGCGATGGCGCTGGTTGATCCGTTGACCGATGTGCTGCACTACCTGCACTCGCGCCAGCCGGCGATTATTTTCCGTGATCTTAAGCCAGCCAATGTGATGCGCACGCCGGAGGGCCAGATCAAGCTGATCGATTTTGGGATTGCCCGGCTGTTCAAGGCTGGTCAGTCGCACGATACCCAGGCGTTTGGCACGATGGGCTACTCGGCGCCTGAGCAGTATGGTCAGGGCCAGACCGACGCCCGCTCCGATGTGTATGCGCTGGCGGTGCTGATCCATCAGCTGATCAGCGCGCACGACCCAATCTCCCAGCCGTTCAATGTTCCGCTGGCCCATCGGCTGAACCCGCGGGTGCCGGAGCAATTTAGTGCGGTGCTGCAAACGGCGATGAGCCACGATCCCGCGGATCGCTTTGGTTCGATGGTGGCCTTTCGGCGGGCGCTGATCAACGCCGCCGGCAATCTGCCATCGCAGCCATTTGTCGCTGCGCCACGGCAAGGCATGCCGGTGGTCCAGCCGCAGGTTGGCTATACCCAGCCCCAACATGGCTATAATCAGCCTACGCCACAGAGCGCGCCCGTCCAGCCGTATGGACGGCCAACCTCACAGCCCTATAATCAGCCAACGCCTCAGCGCCCGCCGGCCCAGCCGTATCCGCCGGTGTATCAGCCGCCCGCCCAGCCGGTTGCCTATGGCATGCAGCCGGTCTATCAACAGCCCTATGGCCCGCCACCAGTCCGGCTTGAAACCACCGGAGTTGCCCAGACCAGCCGCTGGATGGGCATTGTCAGTTTGCTGATGGTGCTGGCTTCATTTGGGCTGGGTGAGCTTGACCGAGGGTTTGCCAGCCTGATTGTGGTTCTGGGGCTGCTTCTGGCATGTGTCGGGTTTGTTGTCAGCCTGGTTGGGCTGAACCACACGGCTACTCAGCATTCAATCAAGGGACGATCACACGCAGGACTTGGCCTGGCCTTGTCAATTGTTGCAAGCCTGCTGGTGTGTGCTTCGATTGCCAATCTTGCCAATTATTGATCCTGCTGCTTTTTCGCACGATCTGTTGAAGGAGGTTCGAATGACCTGTCCGAGTTGTGGACACGCAAATGATGCAGGTAACCGCTTTTGTGAGTATTGCGGTGCGCGGCTCGATCCAAGTACGGTGCAAGAGGCGACGGCCCAGCAGATCGGGCCGCCTTCGTTTGGTGGGGATGCCAGCTACGATGCACCAACGATGTTTGTGCCAACCGAGAGCCCGGCGGCGGCGCCAGATGCGCCTGCCAGTCCGCCACCTACGGCGGCAAGCCCACCAGCAGCGTCTGGCCCGGCCCAGACCCAGGATGTGATCTGCGGCGTGTGTGGATATGCCAATCAGCCAGATGATCGTTTTTGCGATCAGTGTGGCGCTTCGCTGCAGTCAGCGGCTCAGGGCGGTTCAGCCGCTCCGCCGGCAGCCGATGATCTCACCGAGCTGGCCCCGGTCGATTCCATGCCCGCCGCGGCCGGCAGCGACCCGGCGCTGATGAGTCCGTGGTCGACGAACGACGCCGAGGCGCCCACGCCACCCCAGGGCACTCCACTGCCCTCCAGCGCTGCCGCCGAGCCGGCCCCGGCGCTGGCCAGCTCTGAATCGTTGCTGGCCGAGATGGTGATGTCGCCGATCTCCAGCCACGAGCTGCCAACCACCCCAGTGCCGTCGCAAGAGAGTGGCGAGCCGGCTGCCGAGCCAGACCTGGCGCCAGTTCCTGGCGATACTGGTGATGGATCAGCAGAGCGCGCGGCGATTGAGGCGACAATTCAGGAGCACCGCGATAATCTGGCGATGTTCGAGCAGATGGCGACCCGCTACCAGGGGCGGGCCGTTCCGGGGCATATCAGCGCCGGGCTGGCGGAAAGCCGCGAGGCGCTGGACCAGGCTGAGGCCGAGCTGGCCGCGCTGCAAGGCTCTACGCCGGACAGTCCGCCCGCTGTAGCGGTAACCCCGCCGGCTGAAGTGACAGCGCCATCCGAAGCCGAGCTGGTCGCCAGCGCACCGGAGCCGGTTTTGGAAGCGTCCACGGCGGCGGCAGTCCCAATGCCATCGCTTGCTCCAGCGGAGTCACCGACGCCGGCTGCGGCAACGGTTATACCGCCAGCATCGCCTGAGCCAGCGCCGATGCCAGTGCTCAAGCCGCGCCTGATGATTGTGGCATCGGGGGCCACGGTTGAGCTGCCAACCGACAAGCAGACAATTGTGGTTGGGCGCGAAGATCCGATCAGTGGCATCTTCCCTGAGGTTGATCTCACGCCGCATGGCGGGGAGGGCGGTGGGGTTAGCCGTCAGCATGCCCGCATCCTCCACGATACCAGCGGCTGGAAGGTTGAGGATCTGAACAGCACGAATTACACCAAAATCAACGGAACGAAGCTGTCGCCAAATACGCCTACCGAGGTCCATGATGGCGATACGTTGCATTTTGGCCGGGTGGCCCTGACCTTCCACAGCTAGGTATCCAGCCCTAAAACGGGCAACGCAGTGGTGTAAATCCACTGCGTTGCCCGTTTCGCGGTTTAGTTAAATCTGGTCTGCCCAGATCCTACGGGACCATGTACCAGACGCCGTCAATTTTTTGCAGCGTGGCGTTCTCGCCGCTGCTGCCGGTGAGCCCTGACTGGGCCAGGTCTTGCTCCTCGGTCTGGCCGGCGGCTTCCATAATCATTTTGCCGCTGACCAGCTTCACTTCAGCATTATCACCGGTCTCCGAGACTTTCTCGACTTTGACATTTTCAATTTTCATCTTGATCAGCCCGGAGCCAACTGCCGCCAGACCTTGCTTGATCTCGTCTTTTTGGGCAGCCTGTTCAGCAGGGATAAAGTATTTGGAGAGTTTGTCGGCCCATTCTTCTTGTTTGGCGGCATCGGCGATGTTGGGGTCGTTGAAGGCGGTGTTGACATCGCTCATAAAGCTTTCAACTCGTGACTGGGGGGTTGCGGCGGCGGCGCCACCACAGGCGGCCAGGACGGCCAGGAGCAACGTCAGCAGGGCAAACATCCCTCCAAAACGACGGACAGATTGCAACATGTGCAGTACCTCATCTAGAGCAAGGATTATCATCAGGCGCCTTGCGTTCGCCCTGGCCAGTATACCAGCCCTGATTAGTTTTAGCGACGATCGGTACCATTTGCGCAGGGCGCAGAGCTGACTGATAATGGATTTCCTTCCAAACAGATCACTTCCACGAACCTACAGCCGTGGCGGGCTGAATACGCTTTTGATAAGGATTATGCGGATGATGAACGCAGATCAGCACCACCCAGCGCCGCCTGCCGACCAGGCCGGGCTGCGTTTTGCGGCCCTCTGGGCCCATCCAGCCTTTGCGATCCATATATTTGCCCCCGATGGCCGGACGATCCGGGTCAACCAGGCCGCCGTCGAGCTCTGGGGCCTGACGGCCGAACAGTGGCAATCCTGGACGATTTCAATTCTCGACTGTCCATACTTTGCTGCTGTGCGGCCGGATCTGGAGCGCGCCTTTGCCGGTGAGCCGCTGATGTTGCCGCCCCACCGCTACGCGCCGAGCGACATTCCGACCCTGCGCGGCGGGACCGAGCGCTGGATTCAAACCCAGCTGCTGCCAGTGTACGACCAGCACGGCGTGCTGGCTGAGGTGCTGGCGCTCCACGAAGATTTCACCGAGCGCATCCACGAGGCCGACCAGCTGGAGCGCCGGGCCGCCGAACGGAGCCGCGAGCTCTCGACGCTGCTGGAGGTCTCCCGCAATGTCGCCTCGATGCTGGAGCTTTCGCCGCTGCTCAGCCTGATTCTGGAGCAGCTTAAAACCGTGGTTGAGTATGATGCCGCTGCGGTGTTCTGGCTCAAGGGCAAGGATGAGATGCGGCTGCTTAACTATGTCGGCCCAATTCCCCCTGAGCAGCTGCAGCTGCGCTGGTCGCTGACTCAGGCGGCGCATAATCGCGAGATTATTCGGACCCGCGAGCCGGTGATTATCGATGATATCTATGCCGAGACGCCAATTGCCCAGGCATTTCGAGCCACTGGGATGGCGAATCTTGGCTTTGTGCCAACCTATATCAAGACCTGGATGGGCGTGCCGCTCCTGTTGCGCAACTCAGTCATCGGCATGCTGACGTTTGATCATGGGGTGGTGGGCTTTTACACGCCCCATCACGCTGAGCTGGCGCTGGCCTTTGCCCACCAGGCCGCCGTGGCGATTGAAAATGCCCAGCTTTTCGAGCAGGCCAATCGCCTGGCAACCTTGATGGAGCGCCAGCGGCTGGCTCGCGAGCTCCACGACTCGGTCTCACAGGTGCTCTATGGCATTGCGCTGGGGGCCAAGACGGCCCGCACCTGGCTCGACCGGGATCCGGAGCGCGCCGCCGAGCCGCTCGAATACGTGGCTTCATTGGCCGAGGCTGGCCTGGCGGAGATGCGGGCGCTGCTGTTTGAGCTACGGCCTGAGTCGCTGCAAACCGAGGGTGTGGTGGTGGCGCTGATCAAACAAACTGATGCCTTGCGAGTTCGCCACGGCCTGAACGTAGAAACGACGCTGCCTGAGGAACCCACGCTGCCTTTGGAGATCAAAGAGACACTGTACCGGGTGGCCCAGGAGGCGCTCCACAACATTGTTAAGCACGCTGGCGCCACGCTGGTATGCGTATCCCTGGAGGCTGAACCAACCCAGGTGGTGCTGGAGATTAGCGATAATGGGGTTGGCTTCGATCCAGCCCGCGCGTATCCCGGCCATCTGGGCCTCCACTCGATGCGCGAGCGAGTTGCGCTGGCCGGCGGCGTGCTCACGATTGTCAGCGGCGCTGCGGGAACAACCTTGCGGGGCCACATTCCACTCCAGCGCCGCTAGCGGCCTCCGCCAAAAGTCCGGCTCGCCAGCAGGAGCTTTTGGGCCGCTGATAGCTCCGTCATTGGTTGGAGGACCTGTGGCGGAACTCCTTCCATACTGCGAGCGGCTGACCTGGAAGGATGCGCCGCTCGCAGCGTGGAAAAAACTCAGCCCTGGCTGACCGCTGACACCAGACCAATCCGCACGGCGTACAGCGCGGCCTGGGTGCGACTCTGAACTCCCAGCTTGGCCAAAATATTACTGACGTGGGTTTTAACCGTTTTCTCGCCAATAATCAGCGCCAGGGCGATCTCTTTATTGGCTTTGCCGCTCGCCAGCAGGCGCAGGACCTCGGTCTCGCGCTCGGTGAGCGACTCGGGGCTTTCCGGCGCCCGCACCTCGCGCATCAGCCGGGCCGCCGCCTGTGGGGCAAGCTGCACCTGGCCCTGGGCGGCGGCCTTGATCGAACGAATCAGCTCGTCGGCCTGGGTATCTTTGAGCAAATACCCAATCGCACCGGCGCGAACTGCTCCGATCACCGAAGCATCCTCCAGAACACTCGTCAGCGCAATCACTTCGATATCCGGCAGCTCGCGGCGAATTGTCCCAATCGCCGTGATACCATCCATCACCGGCATCAGGAGATCCATCAAAATAACATCGGGCTTGAGCTGGTGGGCCAGCTGGAGGGCCTCGGCGCCATTGCTGGCCTCCCCAATCACTTCAAGCTCGTCATCGAGGGCCAGAAACATCTTTAAGCCTTGCCGCACAACGCTGTGGTCGTCGGCTACTATGATCCGAATCGTCATGCTATCGACCTTTCTCGGGTATAACCCTGGCGACCAATGGAGGTTGCTGCCTCTTTATTGTACCGTATGGAGCCAAAAATGACCCAACCGATCTCACTGATTCTGGTCGATGATCAGTCCACGGTACGCACGTCGCTGCGCATGCGCATGGCTCTTGAGGCCGACCTGGTAATTGTTGGCGAGGCCAGCGATGGCGTGGCCGCGATTGAGCAGGTCCGCCTGTTGCAGCCCGATGTGGTGGTGATGGATGTGCGCATGCCCCAGGCCGATGGCATCGCCGCCGTCGATACAATCCACCACCAGAATCCCGCCGCCGCGATTGTAATGCTGAGCCTCTATGATGATCTGAACACCCGTAACCGCGCTCTGGCCGCTGGCGCGACGGCGTTCGTGAGCAAACAGCAGCCAGTCGAGGATTTGCTGGCCATTATTCGGCACGTTACCAGGCGTTCATCCCTAACCCCTAACCCCTCGCCGCCTCCAGGGCCGCGCCGATCGATGCGAGGAGCCTTTCGGCGGCGTCGGCATCGCGCTGCATCCCCAGGCGGCGGAAGAGATCAAGGGCCTGGCGGGCGTTGGTCTGGGCCAGCGGGAGCTGCTGCAGGTCGTAGGCCAGCTGGGCCAGGCTGGCATAGGCGCGGGCGATCATATCGACGCGCCCACACTCGCGGGCGACCTGCAGACCTTCGCTGAAGGAGCTGTGGGCCGCCGCAGAGTCGCCCAGCAGCAGCGATACGCGCCCGAGGTTGATCAGATCCGAGGCCAGGTAGATGATGTTGTTTTTCGACCGCAAGGCGGCGATAGCCTGCTCGTACCAGTCTTTGGCTGCCTCAATAGCGC
>JACCRK010000055.1 GCA_013813565.1 Herpetosiphonaceae bacterium | reverse complement strand
GAGCGTTCCGGTGTTGCCGCTGGACCGTGGCCTGCTGGTGATTCCAGTGATTGGCACACTCGATCGTGAGCGCCTCGACGATCTGCGCCGCCAGGCGCTGGGCGGGATCGAGACCTATGCGGCGGAGCAGGTTTTGCTTGACATAACTGGAGTTCCAATGCTCGACCGGGCGGTCGCAGAGTCGCTGCTGGGCACAATCCAGGCGGCGCGGCTGTTGGGCGCCGAGGTGACGCTGGTTGGGGTTCGGCCCGAGGTTGCCGAAGCGCTGGTATCGCTGAATATCGATACCCGCGCGTTTCAAAGCTACAGCTCTCTGCTGATGGCGCTCGAGAGCACCCGCTCTGCTGAGGTACGTGGCTGAGCGGGCTTAATCTTCAGTGCAGCTATAGTGGGCATAGATCGGCGCCGGCTGGTCCGCGATCAGCATTGAGCAGTAGGCCTCGCCCACGGAAATAGGGTGGACGCAGTAGATACACGGGCGGCTCTGATTCGCCAGCTGCACTTTCGACCACGTCGCTGGGTTGGGCGTATCGGCGCCGCAAGAATCAGCTTGATCTGGGGCTGGGTCGCTCTCTGCAGCCACGCCATACTCGCTGGACGAGTAATCGCCCCGGCCGGTCCATATAGCGAGCTGTGGAATATGAATAGCAATGGTCGATCGCATATGGTGTCCTCCTCAGAGATTACCCAATCGAGTGTTAAGCTGATTTTACACTATGTAGTAGATGCAGGCTGTAGTGCTTTTTGGCTATTTTTGGCCTGCGCTATGGCACACCAGTTGCCCAGCGGGTGTGATCGATTCTGACATCACCTTTGATCAGCCGTCTAAGTGTGGAAAGCAACGCCATGGAATACCCAAGTGCCTATATTCCGATTGACCGCCGCCTGGCCCTGCTGCACCAGCACGCGATCCCCGATCGTGGAGTTGGGACGGTCCTTTTCGCCGACCTCTCTGACTTCACGGAGCTAACCGAAACCTTTTTTAAGGTCCTCGGCCCCAAGCGTGGGGTTGAGCGTCTGACGCTACAGCTGAATGCCATCTATGGTGCTCTCATCGATTCGGTGGTTGCCGAGCGCGGCAGCGTGGTGGGCTTTAGCGGCGATGCCCTGACATGCTGGTTCGATGGCGATCTTGGCCAGCGTGCGGTTCAGGCCGCAGTGAATATCCAGCAGCGCATGAGCGAGTGGCGGACGATCGCTATTACCGAACAGGTCACCGCCTCGTTTGCGGTCAAAATTGGCCTGGCCCACGGACCTGTGCGGCGATTTGTGGTCGGCGACCCGCAGATTCAGTACATGGATGTGCTGGCTGGCAATATTTTGCAGCAGGTGATGCAGGCCGAGCGCCATGCCCGGCGCGGCGAGATCGTCGCTACCGCCGAGGTGATCGCCGCCCTCGGCGATACTGCGATTCTTGACGACTGGCGCCAGCCGGATTTCGCCGCCCTGACCGGAGTTACCAGCACCACCCCCGTTGAGCCCTGGCCGTCGATCGATCCAGCGCTGCCGAATGTCGCCACCCAGCCCTGGCTGCTCGGGCCGGTCTACAGCCATATCACCTCGGTGCAGAGCCAGTTTCTGTCCGAGATCCGCCCGCTGGTGGCGCTGTTCCTGGGCTTCACCGGGATTGACTATGATACTGATCCCGAGGCAGGCGCGAAGCTTGATGCGCTGACCCGGCGCGTTCAGCACATCGTGGCTCAGGTTGAGGGGACGCTGCTCCACCTGGTTATCGGCGACAAGGGCCAGTATTTCTATGCGGTGTTTGGTGCCCCGCTGGCCCACGAGGACGATGCCGTGCGAGCGGTGAGGGCGGCGCTGCAGCTTCAAGCCCTGCCCGCCGAATTTAGCGACATCGCAACGGTGCATATTGGGATCAGCCAGGGGCGCATGCTGGTTGGCTCGTATGGCAACGCCACCTATCGGGCCTACAGCGCGCTTGGCGATGAGGTCAATGTTGCCGCCCGCCTGATGCAGCACGCCACCGCCGGCCAGATCCTGATCACCGAACGGGTGGCTGAGGCGATCGATGATCTCTTTAGCACGACATCACAGAGCCCACTGGCGCTCAAGGGCAAGCGGGAGCCGCTCCCAGTGACGCTGGTGCAAGGGCTGCGCCGGCAGGCTGCCGCGCCAGCAACGCCCTCGCCCGGCGATCTGCTGGTCGGCCGCGAGCCGGAGCTTCAGCAGATCGCTGGCTGGATCGCCCGACTTCAGGCTGGACAGGGCCAGATCGTGGTGTTGGAGGGCGATGCCGGAGTTGGTAAAAGCCATCTGACACGGGCGGTCCTGGATCTGGCGGCCGGGGCAAGCGTCCACAGCGTCTTCAGCGCCTGTCAGAGCACCGATCAGGATAGCGCCTACACGCCCTGGCGCCAGATTTTGTACCATCTGTTCGCGCTGCAGGAGCAGAGCACCGGCGCCGAATCCCCGCGCAAGCAGCGTCGCCTTTCGATCAACCGGATTCTCGCTGTAGTCAATCAGCTCAATCCGGCCTGGGTTGAGCGGGTGCCACTGCTGAGCGATGTGCTGGAGCTGGCCATTCCCGACAACGCCACCACCAGCGGGTTTGATGCCCGGCTGCGCCAGGAGGCAGTGTATAGCTTCATTGTCGATCTGCTCAAGCTGTGGGCGAACACCCAGCCGCTGCTGATCATCATCGAGGATGCCCACTGGATTGATGAGACCTCGCTGACCGGCGTGCTGACGCTTGGCCCGCTGCTGGCCGACCTCCCGCTGCTGCTGCTGATCACCCAGCGCCCGCCGACGCAGGTGGCGCCACCGCGGCTCGCCCCGCTCTATGACCTGACGCACTGTGCCCAGCTGTCGGTAAATCTGCTCACCCCCGGCGGCGTGACCGCCCTGCTCGGACATCGCCTGCAGATGAAGCCGCCGCAGCTGCTGGTCGATATCATCCAGGCGCGTACCCAGGGCAATCCCTTTTTTGTCGAGGAGCTGCTGGCTGCCTTCCGCGAGTCGGGCCGCCTGATTCGGCAGCCGGATGGGACCTGGGTGCTGGCCGCCTCGATTGTGCAGGAGCTGCAGAGCGAAAACTGCATCACCCGCAGCGACGGTGAGTGGAGCCTGGTGCCCGACGCGCCGCTGAGCACCATCTATCTGGGCCTGCCCGACTCGGTGCGGGGCGTCGTGCTGGCCCGCATCGACCGGCTGCCCGAGGCCCACAAGGTAACGCTCAAGGTCGCCAGCACCATCGGGCATATCTTCGAGTTCGCCGTGCTGCACCAGTCGCATCCGCTCCAGCCGGAGGCGACGACGATCCACGAGCAGCTCCATCTGCTGGAAAGCCACAACTTTACGATTGTCGAGATTCCGGGGGTGCTGCTCAGCTATATCTTCAAGCACACTATTATCCAGGAGGTGGCCTACGACACGCTGCTGGAGGCGCAGCAGCAGGCGCTGCACCACGCGGTCGGGATAACCTTGCAGCGGCTGCGCCCGGAGGCGGTCGAGCAGCTGGCCCACCACTTCAGCCGAGGCGGCCAGCGCGAGCAGGCGCTGCACTATCTCGATCTGGCGGCCCGCAAGGCCCAGCGGGCCTATGCCAACGAGACCGCGCTGGCCTACTATACCCGCGCGCTTGAGCTGGAGGAGCGCTGGCAGTGGCACAAGGGCCAGATCGAGATTCTGCACCTGCTTGGGCGCCGTCAGGAAGAGTTTGCTGCTCTGCAAGCGCTGGCCCGCAGCCCTGGCGTGCCGCTGGCCGAGGTCGCCTTTCAGTGGGGGCTGTACTACCAGGTCACCAGCGACTATGTCCAGGCCAGAATCTACATGCAGCGTGCGCTGGAGGCCTATCGCGAGGAAGATAATCGGATTGGCGAGATGCTCACGCTCCGTCGCCTTGGCATTATCGCTCACTCCGAGGGTGAGCCTGAGCAGGCTAAGCAGTGGTACAACGACGGGCTGCTGCGGTTTCAACACCATCAGCCGGACGTTGAGGAAGAGGCCTACGCCCTGGCGCAGCTGCTGATTGGCCTGGGCACCATTCAGCGCCAGCAGAGCGAGTTCGAGGCGGCTCACAGCGCCTACGAGCAGGCGCTGCAGATCTATCACTCGCACGCAAACCGCTGGGGCGAGGCCGAGGCGCTGAATGGCCTCGGGGGCATCGCCTACTACCAGCGCCACTATCGTGCGGCCCAGTCCTACTGGGCCCAGGCGCACTCCATCTACCACAATCTTGGGGCGCGGGTGCAGCAGGCGATCAGCCTGTATAACCTTGGTCTGGTCCTCCAAGAGCTGGGCGATTATGATCAGGCCGAGCGCTACCTGCATGAGGCGCTGCTGATTCAGCAGCAGGTTGGTAATCGCCTGGAAGAGGTTAATATCTGGAATATTCTTGGTGCGCTGAATCAGCAAATTGGCGACTTCAGCGGAGCTGAGGAATGCTTCCGGCATGGATTGGCTCTGAGTCGGACGATTGGCATGCGCGCTGGCGAGGCTTATATTCGGGCTAACTTAGGCGGGCTATATTGTGATCATGGCGATAGCGCTGAGGCCACTGAGCAGTTTCGGGCTGGTCTGCTGCTTGCTCAGGCCCAGGAGGATCAAGTCCTGATCTCGTATTTTCATAGTCACTCGGCTATCTTGCTGCTCAATCAAGGGGACTATGCGGCGGCGATTGCCGAGGCGCAGACTGCCCTGACGATGCGTTATGAGTTGAATCTGGAGCTGTGGACAACTGCCGATCTGGCGACTTTGGCAGCAGCTCAGCTCGCGCTTGGTCAAACGACGGCTGCGGCTGACTACGCGCAGCAGGCCTTGAAACTGCTTGATGGTCACATCAACGAGGGACTTGAGTCTCCCTGCCGCGATTACTTTGTTTGTGCACAGGTCTGTCGGCAGGTTGGCGATGTGACGACCGCCAACGCAGCCCTGCTCACGGCCTATGAACAGATGCAACAGCAGGCCAGTAAGATTAGCGATCAAACGTTGCGCCAGCAGTTCCTCGATCGGATCCCACTCCACCAGGCTATCGCTGTGGCGCTACAATCATTGCCTAAAATGCCCAGAGCGTCCTGAATCGGACGCTCTGGGCATTTCTTCTAGCTGGATCTACTGACCGCCGGGCATGCCAATACGGTCGGGATCTTCATCGTGATGGTCGTTGCCGTGGGCCGAGCCCTGATCGCTGCGCTGGCCGCCGGGCATCCCAATGCGATCAGTAGCATCGTCGCGATGTTCCTGCCCGCGTGCGCGCCCCTCTGCCCCATGTTCCTGTCCCTCGGCGCCGTGGGCCGAGCCCTGATCGCTACGCTGGCCGCCGGGCATCCCAATGCGGTCGGGATCTTCATCGTGATCGTGCTGTTTGTGATCGGATTGCGCCATTGTCAACCTCCCTATAAACAAGAACCACCGTTTCCGACAGCAGCCCTCCTCTTCGTGTCCAACCACGGCTGCTGTCATCCCCACACAAGGATTGCGGTGCTTACATTGCATTATACACACAGATACCTGGACGGCAAGGGCTGTTATTGCTCGTATGGATTCGACTATCCTGGGTAAGACTGTGTTTAAAAAGTCGGAGCGCCTTGACGAGGACGCTTCGACCATGTTCTGTGCCTTGGCCGCGGCTTAGTCCCCGCCTGGTATGCCTGCAACCTGCAGCAGCCGATACTGCTCCACCAGCCACTCCAGCCCCGCGTTCTGCAGCCGATGGTAGTGGCGCTCACTGATGTTCAGCTCCAGCATAATCGTCTTGCAGCGCCGCCGATCGAGAAAGCGCAGGCGAAGAATCCGGCCACACGTCCGTGATTGAGCCCCGTCCTCGGCGAACTCCAGGCGCTGGATCAGCTGGCGCAGCCAGGTTGCGCACGCGCTCCAACGCTGCTGGATGGGCAGATGCTGCCACGGCGCCGCCAGCGGATGCGCGCAATGGCGCAAGGGCATATGCAGCTGCCTCAGCCAATCCTTCATTTCCGCACCCGTTACTGGCACCTTGATCGGCGGCCGTCTGAGCAGCTGGCTCACATCGTGGGCGAGCCGCTCCAGCAGTAATGTGGGATAACGCTCGACATTGTGGCAAACGACGCTGAGATCGGGATGGTCGGGAATGTGGACGATGGATGATCCTGGTGATAAATGTTTGTTCTGCGACATACGGCAACCCCTCAGACCTTACTCTCCGTTTACCCTTCATTCGGAGCGCAACGTTTTTCTCAAAAACAGGGCTTGTTTGAAGGATATTTTTGTCGTTTAAATATAGTGTGCTTTTGGGGCTTGTCAATGGTCTAAATCGGGCCATATGCCAGAAATATGGCCCGGTATTCAGCGGCGGCTGGGTAGGTCGCCGCTGCCGAGGGGGACTTACGGAGAGTGAAAGCTTTAGGGCGATTCTTGCACAATAATATCGGCAGGCAGACGCGAGCTAAATGCCTGAAAGTGGCTGCGGGCCTCCGCAACATTGGCAGGATCAAAGACATAGAACGAGACGGTATCGAAGAGCGTGACGGTCTTGTTCTGTATGGTCCAGGAGCCGATTTTAATCCAGGCTGGTGGAATAGTGTTGGGGAACAATTTCTCATAGATTAACCCCACCCGCATCTGTTTTTGCGCTGCCAGGGCCGCGATCGTGTCCGCAGAAAAACGATCTTCGCGGCGGAGCTGGAGCGGCTCAAGGCTGGCAAGGCCAACCAGGTCGAGAATTGGGCTGGTGGTAAAAAAGCTGACTGCGCCAATATCGTTCAGCACAACCGGAACATCCGGGTAGGCCGTCTGCAAAAACCGCGCCATTTGGTACGGTTGGCGATAGATGTCATGCATTGCCGCCGGCACTTCTGGAATATAGAAGAGCGAGCGCCAGAACACAAAGCCAATCACCGCAATCCCGCTGAGCTGCAGCCCCTGGCTTACCCGCCGCGGCGCGGGCCCCCGCACCTCCCACAGGCCGAGCACCAGGGTGAGCACATTCAACATCAGCAGATAGGCCTCGTAGCGGTGAAACCAGCCAAAGCTGGCATAGCCGGTGTGGATCAGGGTGATCCCGATCGCCACAAGGTGAAACACGCTGCTTTGACGCCTCAGCGGGCGCTGATGGATCAGGCGCAGCAACACAAAGGCCACAATGTTAGCCAGGGCGATCAGTAAAAAGAGCGGCGCAACCCGATAAGCATAATCGATATTCGCCAGATTGGGCAAAAGCGCGGCCCCGCCACCGCGCTGCAAACTGGTTTTGGCGATAATCGAGGCTGGCAAAAAATACCAGCCATTGGCGAGCGAGATCAGCCCGGCGATCACCACCGGCAGTAATCCGCCGATCACGATGGCGCTAGCCAGACGCCCGCGGCGGGCCAAGAGAAACATTCCGGCGATCACCGCGATGATGAATAGTCCCTCAAAGCGGATCGCGGTATTTAACATGGCCAGGAGAATCAGCCGATAGGATCGTGGCGCTGTGGTCGGATTGAGGGCCTCGGCGCAGCCCTGGTGGCAAAACCACAGGACTAACGCGAGCTGCATGACATGTTCCATGCCCGAAATGATCAAGGTTGGCAGGGGAATGATCACAATCAGTCCAGCCAGCAGCAGCAGCCGCCCGACCCAGCCAACGCTGTAATCCAGCAGGACCCGATTGATGAGATACAGCAGACCCAGCGCCGCCAGACAGTTGCAGATCAGCGGTATCAATACCGAGCCGCTGCTGATGCGCCAGCCGGCGGCCATCAACACGGTCCACAGCAGCGATGATGAGGATGGAGTGAACTCGTCAGGGCGGATGCCCCAGACGCCGTGGAGCGCCAGCTGCTTGCCCATCGCCAGATGGATATAGGCGTCATCAAGGGCATAGATGAAGATACCGTTGGTAAGCCGCATGCCCTGGATGAGAATATAGCCCAGCACTGCGGACAGGAAGATGCCTGCAAAAGCAAAAGGCGCCAGATCGTGGGTGATAATTCGACGGAACGGCGGTGATAGTCTCGTCATCTCGATGTTCTTTCCTTGTGGGTTGCAATTGTGGCAGCTGAATGTTGGCTGTGCATGGGTTGAATGAGGGATTATAGCGCAAAAAACTGGACTGCTGGTTCCAGCGGCGGCGGGGCAGTGGGAGCCGGCTCAGCACACCCGCGTGCCAGGCCGTGACGCCGGAGCACGGATGCTTGCTCCGCGCTATGGCATTCCCGAGGAGGCCGCCAGCGGAATGGCGGCTGGCCCGCCGGCCTGCTATCTCTACGACTACCTCAATAGCAAGAAAACCCACATGATCATCGATCTGGACCATCTGATGAGCCCGCCTCGCCCAGCGAGCTGCTCGCCACACTGGAGCTCAAGGAGGCCCAGATCGTCGCGCTGATGGTCGGGGGCCGCGCCCAGGTTTCGGAGACCCGCACGGTTGAGCTGGGCAACTAGCCGGAGCTGTGAGATTGCACCCTACAGCAAAAAGTCCACTGGTCGATATCAACCAGTGGACTACCGTGCCCACGCGAGCGCAAAATCAAGCTAAATAACGAATTCACCGCAGTAGAATAGAATGCGCTACTCCCGAACCCCGAACCCCGAACCTCGAACCTCCTCGTACAGCGCCGCCAGCCGGGCGCCGACCTGCCGCCAGTCATAGTCGCGCTCGACCACGCGGCGGCCGGCGGCGCCGATGCGGGCGCGGACCGCCTGGTCGCTCAGCAGCTGGACGATCGCCGCCGCAAAGGCTGCGGGCGTTTCGGCAAACACGGCGCTGTGCTGATCGACGAGATCGATCCCCTCGGCGGCCAGCGCGGTGGTCACCAGCGGCAGCCCGCACGCCAGCGCCTCGAGGATTTTGATCCGCACCCCGCTCCCCCAGAAGATTGGCGCCACCACCACGCTGCTCTGCCGATACAGGTCGTGGAGATCGTCGACCGTGCCGGGCACCTGAATGTCGGGGGCGGCCAGCGCCTGGATCGCCGCCGATGGCGCCCGGCCGGCCAGGGTGAGCCGCGCCGCCGGACACTGCTGGCGCACCAGCGGCCAGACCTCGCGGGCCAGCCACTCGGCGCCCTCGACGTTCGGCGGATGGAAATAGTTGCCGACAAAAAGCACCTCGGGGGTGGCGGCGGCATCGCGGCAGATCGGCCACTGGGTCAGATCGACGCCTGATGGGACATACTCGATGCGCGTTCGCGGCAGCCAGCGGCGCAGCGCAGCCCGATCAACATCGCTATGAGTCACCACCAGATCGCAATGGCGCAGGGTGCGCAGCTCATAGAGCCAGAGGCTGAGCGCGCCAAGCCAGCGGCGGGCTTTTAGCCCCAGGCCGCGCTGCATGCGGGCGCGGCGAATCTGGGACAGAAAGGCCACGTTGTGCGCCGTACAGACCACCGTCGCCCCAAAGCGGCGGGCCAGCAGGGCATACTGGGCCATCGAGGTAAACTCAAGCATCACCACATCGGGCGGCTCGGCGGCCCAGGCCCGCTCAAGGTGGGCGATCAGCCCGCTGGAGTATTCCTGCCGCACCGCTGGCGGCGCCAGACCCAGGCCGCGACGGGGTGTGGGGGCAAAGGCCACAGTCTCGGCACACACCTCGGCCAGCGGCCCCCACTCGGCCGCCGCAGGATCGCTGCTCAGCGCATAGAGCCGGGTGGCGTAGTATTTGGAGAGCTGTAAAACCGCGTTGTTTATATGCACGGTTCCGCCGGCCAGCGCCGGATACGGCAGCATCGGGCTCAGGATCGCGAGCTTCGCCACGTCAGCCACTCCTCTATACCGCCGGCTTCTGCCGCTGTAGCTTGCGGGCGGTCCAGCCGCGCCAGGCCAGGAGCAGCACCAGATTAAAGAGAAATGTTGTGATCGCAAAGGCGATTTTGAACTCTTTGCCCCAGCCGAGGGTGCGCAGGGCCAGGCCCACTGGTGCGGCCAGCGCCCAGGCCGCCGCAGTGCGCTGGAGGACGATCTTCGTTGAGCCGTAGACCTCCGGGCGGAACAGCTTGAACCAGGGGGCCACAGCCAGCCAGCCAATCGCAAATGGCGCGGCGATCTGCACGATGTCGCCAAATGTGGTTGGCTCACTGTGTGATCGGCGGCCAATCGCCGCAAAAAGCCCAAACATAATCAGATCGCCGACGATAATGCCCAGGGTCCGGCCTATCGAAGGCTGGACCGTAATTTTTTGATCGCTCACCATCAGAAAACCTCAATTCGCGCCAGGGCGCCACGATTGCCAGGGCCTATTGTACCCTGATTTTTAGGCGCTCCGGCGTGGGCTGGCCAGGCTCAGCGGCAGCGTTTGGCCAGCGCCTCAAGATTGTGGACGGTGATCCGAAAGTTTTGATCGATTGAGATATAGCCTCGATTTTTGAAATGCACGATCGCGCCGTTGACCCGCTCCCGCGAGGCCCCGACCAGCCCGGCGATATCGCTCTGGGTCAGGCGAATCGGGATCACAATGTTGCCGGCTGCATCGGCCTTGCCATACTTTTGGGCGAAGGCCAGCAGCTGCCGCGCCACCCTGCCGTACACATCGAGGGTGGCCAGGGCCTGAATCTGCTCATTCGCCAGGCGCAGGCGGCTTGAGAGCGTGCGGACAAGGTTGTAGGTGATCACCGGGGCGGTGCGCAGGCACTGCTGAAAGGCCGAGCGATCGAGCCAGAGCAGGGTGGACTCCTCCTGGGTGATCACGTTGGCCGAGCGGCCGACGCTATCCAGCAGGCTCATCTCGCCGACAGTGTCGCCGGCGCCAAGGATGGCGATAATCACATCGGTGCCATCGGCCTGCTCGACGTGAATTTTCACCGTGCCGCTGAGTATGATATAGACGACCTCGCCGGGCTGCTCGATCAACATCAGGTTGGTGCCCGCCGGAAACGTTTTGCGCTGCAGCAGCATGCTGATCGCCGCCGACTGCTCGGGCATCAGACCATCGAACAGATCGACCTCGTGGAGTAAATTGTGTTCGGATTCAGTCAACATAATGTTCCTGATCAGTGTGTATCCTGGGGTTGAGTGGTTAAGCTGTAGCATGATCGACCTCCTGGAAAGTGCGCAATCCGGCGGGGAAGCAGCTCCGCGGCTGGCCGGTCTGCTTCCGGCTAATCCAACGATGGCCCCAGGACTATGGCGATTTTTCGGCTTCCGCTGGTGCGGCCACCAGGGGAATTGTCAGGCCCTCGTAGGCCGAGACAGTGTTGGGAAACAGGCGCTGGGCTTTGGTCTCGATGTCGGCGATGATCTCGTCGCGGTACTGTGGCTCGTGATGGAACAGCACCAGCTGGCGGACCTGTGCCGCCCGCGCCACACCGCAGGCCATCGGGGCGGTCGAGTGGCCAAAGCCTTGGGTTGCAGTAAAGCCCGGCATCTGGCCCATATAGTGCTCCTCGGTGTACTGCGCATCGTGGATCAGCACATCGGCGCCCTGGGCAAAGGCGGCCAGCCGCTGATCGCCGTTGACGTAGCCCTCGGTGTCGGTGGCGTAGACGACCGATCTGCCGCGCCACTCGATGCGATAGATTAGCACATCATCGGGGTGGGCGAACGAGCGCAGGGTTCGAATGCACACGGTATCGGCATCGGGCATGAGCGTGTCGGCGTCGGGGTGGTAGCGATTGCGCAGCAGCGCGCCGCCGACCGCCGCGCCAAGATACAGCACATCAGCCTCGCGAAACGACGAGATCTCGCGCAGCGAGGGCAGCTCAGCCAGCGAGACTGGAAAGGCGGGCGGCAGCATCGTCTTGGCCAGCGTCTCCTCCAGGTCCTTCTCAAAAATCCCTGGGCCAAAAATCCGCAGATGGCTGCTGCCGATATAGGCCGGGGTGAAAAATGGAAAGCCCTGGGTGTGATCGTGGTGCATATGGCTGAAAAGCAGCGTCGCCTCAACGCCTGCGCCGCTGGCCTTGGCGCGGGCCAGCATGTCCTTGCCGAGCTGAATAATCCCGGTGCCGGCATCGAGAATAATCGTATGCTGGCCGGCCTGAATCTCGACGCACGGAGTGTTGCCGCCATAGCGCAGGTAGGCCGCGCCAGACACGGGATGGCTGCCCCGTGCGCCCCAGAACCGAACTGTCATTGTGTGTGTCATTGCGGTCTCCCTTTCTGATGGACCTGTGTGTGTGCTTCCATTATGCCAAAGTTGCCCCAAATCCGCTGTTACCTAGATCACACCAACCTGGGGGAAAACGACACACATGGCGGCTTTGCATACAGCAAGAGCCTGTGATACGCTGCGTATCACAGGCTCCTAAATCCAGCGTGAACAAGCAGATTTAGCGCATCGCAACGGGCAGAACTCTCATTGCTGACCTCTAATTCGCCAGCAGCCGATCGACGGCGGCGGTCAGCTCGGCCAGCGTGCTGACCCGGTGGACGCGGTCGCAGAGCGGGGCGTAGAGCAGCATATCACTGTCGCCGGTGCCCCACTGCCACTGATCCTCGGGGGTGAACCAGATCAGGCGGCGGGCGTGGCGGCGCACCGTGCGGATCGCCTCCAGGCGCGGGTCGTTGAAGTTATTGCGCCCGTCGCCAACGATGATCACGGTCGTGCGCCAGTCGACGGTATCGAGATGGGCGTGGAGAAAGCGGTCCAGGCTCTGGCCGAGGTCGGTGTTGTAGTAGCCCGGCGGGATCGACGCCAGCACATCCTGCACTGTGACGTCGGCGTGGCCCCCGGCCAGCTGCTCGGTGATGTTGTACATGGTCGAGATAAAGGCGAACGAGTGGGTTTTGCTGACCTGATCCTGCAGCTCGTAGACCATGCGCAGCATAAACTCGGCGACCGGTCGCATCGAGGTCGAGATATCGCAGATAATCACCAGCTTGGGCTTCTGATGGCGCTTGCGATGCTCCAGCTTCATGGGCACGCCGCCGTAGCGCAGGTTGTTGCGCATGGTTTTTTTAACATCGACAGTGCCGGACTTGTCGCGCTTCTGGCGCAGCGAGGCCCGCGAGCGCAGCAGCGCCGCCAGCCGCCGGACCTCCTGGCGCAGCACGTTGGCCTCAGTGTCCGAAAGCGAGCTGAGCGGGCGATGCTGGAGGTCGGGGCCGGTCTGCGGATTATACTCCTCGCTCATCCGCTCGGCGATCCCCGAGCCGACATACTGCTCGATCTGGTCGCGCATGGCCTGGCCGTTGCCCTGCAGCTGGGCCATAATCTGGGCCAGCGCCTCGGGCGACATGCCTCCCTGTTCAAGCTGGGCCAGCAGCTGCTCCAGGGCCGCCTTCATGTCGGTCAGGCCCAGCTGCTGCTCCATGCGCCGCTCGACCCAGCGGCGCTGGTTGAGCGACTGCATATGGTTGATGCCCGAGCGCTTGGCCAGCTCCTGCAGCTCCTCGGGGGTCAGATTCTGGCCGTCCATCAGCCGCTGCATCAGCTCGCGGACGCGGTCGCGCAGCTGGGCGATCTCGCGGCGGAGCTGATCGCGCTCCTCGTCGCTCAGGCCGTCCAGCCCGGCGCTGGCAGGCAGCATCGGGCGTTCGCCGGTGCCAAAGAACAGCGGGAACAGCTCCTCGAACTGGGGCACGCTGCCGATATCCTTGACCATCGTGGCCAGCAGGGCATCGTGAAACAGCTGGCGGTCGGTAATTCCCAGGTGCTCGATCGCATGAAAGCTATCCAGGCTCTCGGCCAGCGACACCCGCACGCCGGCTGCCCGCAGCGCCTTAACAAAGGCAACAATTCGATCTTCCATAGCTTCCTCCGCTAGCGATAGCGCTTTGATGGCGGCGGCGGCGCATCATCGCCCCGATTGCGGCCGGCCTGGAGCGCCCGCTGCGTGCGCTGCAGGTCGCTCTCGTGCTTGAGCAGCACCGTCATCGTCTGATCGAGGGTCTCCTGATCGATCTGTTTGGCGTTGAGCAGCACCAGCGCCCTGGCCCAGTCGAGCGTCTCGGAGATCGAGGGCGACTTTTTGAGGTCCAGGCCGCGCAGGCGCTGCACCAGCTCAACCGCCTGGCGGGCCAGCTTGGGCGCCAGCTCGGGCACCTTCATCTGGACAATCCGCAGCTCCTCCTCGACCGACGGGTAGCCGATGAAGAGGTACATACAGCGCCGCTTGAGCGCCTCGGAAAGCTCGCGGGTATTGTTGCTGGTCAGGATCACGATCGGCTTATGTACGGCGCGCAGCGTGCCCAGCTCCGGCACCGTGATCTGGAAATCCGACAGCACCTCCAGCAGAAAGGCCTCGAACTCGGCGGCGGCGCGATCGATCTCGTCGATCAGCAGCAGGGTTGGCGTGGGGCTGAGGATGGCGTGGAGCAGCGGGCGCTGGAGCAGAAAGCGCTGCGAGAAAAACACCTCCTCCTCACCGGCCAGCCGGTCGGCGGCATCGCGCAGGCTTTCGGCGCTGGAGAGCAGCGTGCTGAGCTTGTCGCGCAGCAGCTGGGTGTAGAGCATCTGCTTGGCGTACTCCCACTCATAGAGCGCCTTGCTCTCGTCGAGGCCCTCGTAGCACTGGAGGCGAATCAGCTCGCGGCCGCTGGCGGCGGCCCAGGCCTTGGCCAGCTCGGTCTTGCCAACCCCGGCCGGGCCTTCGGTCAGCAGCGGCTTCTCCAGCTTGTCGGCCAGATACAACACCGTGGCGATCTGATCGGTCGGAATATAGTTCTGGGCGATCAGCGCGTCTTTAACAGGGCTAATTGTGCTTTGTTCCAT
>JACCRK010000042.1 GCA_013813565.1 Herpetosiphonaceae bacterium | reverse complement strand
GCGTGGCGATTTTTTGGGCCGGCGGCGCCGGGACGCCCTCGCGCTGCCAGTTTTTCAGGACGATCCAGCCCTGCCCGGCAGTGAAGGCGCCGCTGGTCAGCACCAGAAACTTGGTAAACTCACGCCGCGAGATATAGTTATCCTGCGGCACATCGATGGGGAAATCCTGGCGCCAGCGCGGCTGTTCGCTGTGCGGCAGGCCGTTGGGCGCCAGCGAGAGTTCATCACTGTCTTCATGTGGCATACACGGCTCCTCGTTATTCTTCGTACATCATCCAAAAGATATCCTGGCTGCTGGTGTGGTCGTTCATGGATGCGAGCACATCCACGTGCTCGACGTTCTGGTCGCGGGGCACCATCATATTCACCTTGGTCGTGATCGTCTGGTGGCCGAACTGGAACTGATTGATCGGCTGCGAGCGCTGGCGCTGGGCGGCGATCTCCTCGCGGGTGCCGTAGGCCAGCGCGCCGCTGGGGCAGACCGAGGCACACATCGGCTTTTGCCCGACGGAGGTGCGGTCGTAACACATATCGCACTTCATCATCAGCTCGGCGCCGGTGTTCATCTTGGGCACGCCAAACGGGCAGGCCAGCACACAGTTGTTGCAGGCGATGCAGCGCGGCTTGCGGGCGGTCTGCACCACGCCATCGCCGGTCTTTTTGATCGCATCGGCCGGGCAGACCTCGGCGCAGGTTGGCGAGTCGCAGTGCATACACACCACCGGGGCGGTCTGGGTGGAGTAGCCCCGGTTGACGTACTCCAGGTGGATCATCGAGTGGCCCTTGTGGGTGTCGCACTCGCTACACGCCTGCACGCAGGCCTGGCAGCCAATACAGCGGCTGGGGTCGATAAAAAACTCATACTGTGGGGGAACAGACATCCGGGCCTCCTATTGCTGTGGTTCCAGGCTGCTGGCATAGGCTGGCGGCGCAGCGGCCTTGGACAGACGTACAGCGCACACCTTGTACTCTGGGATCTTCGAGATCGGGTCCTGGGCGGCGATCGTCAGCCGATTGATGCTTTTCTCGCCGGCCCAGTGATACGGGACAAAGATCGTATCCGGGCGAATCGTGCGAACAACCTCGGCCCGCAGGGTAATCTCGCCCCGGCGCGACGTGGCGGTGACCCAGTCGCCATGCTTAATCCCCAGCTGCGCCGCCAGCTGCGGGTGCAGCTCCAGGCGTGGCTCGGCATACTGATCGACCAGCGGCCCGATCCGCCGGGTCTGAGTGCCCGACAGGAACTGGCTGACCACGCGGCCGGTTGTGAGGATGAGCGGGTACTCGGCGTCGACATCTTCGGCCGGCGGCGTGTAGGGCGCGACGTTGAAGCGGGCCTTGCCATCAGGGAAGTAGAACGGCCCGGCGCCCTTGGCCACCGGGTTCCACGAGCCAGGCTCGAACAGCCGCGGCGTGCCGGGGTGATCCTCGGCCGGACAGGGCCAGAAAACCCCGTTCTGAGCCTCGATCTTCTCGTAGGTGATGCCGGAGTAGTCGGCGACCCCGCCCTTGGAGGCAACCCGCAGTTCATCGAAGATGGCGCGCGGCGAGTCGAAAGTAAAGCCCTTGTCGCGGCCGAGGGCGCGGGCGATATCCTGGATAATTCGCCAGTCCTGGCGGGCATCGCCGGGCGCGTCGATCGCCTGGTTGATCTTGATCACGCGGCCCTCGGCCTGGGTGACCGTGCCCTCATCCTCCTCCTGGAGCGAGCCGGGCAGCACGATATCGGCGTGGCGGGCGCTGTCGTTGAGGAAAAAGTCGATTGCGACATAGAACTCCAGCTTCTCCAGCATGCGCCGGACAAACTCGCTGTCGGGCAGCGACACCTTGGGGTTGAAGCACAGGCTGAGCATGCCCTTGACCTCGCCCGACTCGATCTTGCGAAACAGCTCGTAGGCATCGACGCCGGCCTGGGGCATCTCGTTGACATCCATCCCCCAGATTCCGGCGATATGCTCGCGGTGCTCGGGATTGCTGATATCGCGCCAGCCGGGCAGCTGATCGCACTTCTGGCCGTGCTCGCGGCCGCCCTGGCCGTTGGCCTGGCCGGTGATCGTCCCGTAGCCGCAGTTGGGCCGCCCGATCCGCCCGGAGGCCATGACCATATTGATCGCGCCGAGCACATTTTGCACGCCGTGGGTGTGGTGCTCAATCCCGCGTGCGTGCAGCAGGAACGAAGTCTTGGCGGCGCCCCACCACTCGGCGGCCTGGCGAATGCCGCGCTCGGCGACCCCGGTGACCTCGGCGGTGCGCTTGGGCGTCCACTGCTTGACGTGGTCGGCGACGGCCTCGAAGCCAACGGTGTGCTGCTCGATGAAGTCGTGGTCAAGCCAGTCGTGCTCGATCATCAGGTGCAGAATGCCGTTGAACAGCGCAATATCGCGGCCCGGCTTGACCGGTAGGAACAGATCGCAGGTGCGGGCGATCGGGGTGATGCGCGGGTCGACCACAATCACCTTGGCGCCTTTCTCACGGGCATCCCAGACATAGCTGGTGGTAATTGGCGCACACTCGGCGATATTGGCCCCGCTGATCCAGACCACATCGGTGTTGACGATATCGCTCCAGGGGTTGGCCGAGCGGTCGATCCCGAACGACTTTTTGTTGGCCGCCCCGGCGCTGACCATACACAGCCGCCCGTTGTAGTCGATATGGGCCGTCTTCAGGCACATGCGGGCGAACTTGCCCATCAGGTAGGTTTTCTCGGTGGTCAGGCTGGCGCCGGACAGGATGGCCATGGCGTTGTTGCCGTAGGTGCCCTGGATTCGCTCGATCTCGCTGGCGACGCGGGCGATCGCCGCCTCGTAGGCCATGGGCCGGAAGCCGCTGGCGGCGGCCGGGTCGCGCTCCAGCGCGGTCAGCAGGCGGTCGGGGTGGGCGCCCTGGAGG
>JACCRK010000022.1 GCA_013813565.1 Herpetosiphonaceae bacterium | reverse complement strand
CAAGATCGCGGTCGTCGCGCCGACGGGCACCGTGCTGGAGACGACCACGATCTACCCCCACACCGGCGCCGGGGGACGCGACACCGCGCTCCAGACGCTGGCGAAGCTCGCCGAGCGGCACGGCGTCACGCTGGTCGCCGTCGGCAACGGCACGGCCTCGCGCGAGACCGAGCAGCTGACCGCCGACCTGATCCGCCGGGTCCCGGCGCTGCGCTACCTGATCGTCAGCGAGGCCGGGGCCAGCGTCTACAGCGCCAGCCCGCTGGCCCGCGCCGAGCTGCCCGACCTGGACGTGAGCATCCGTGGCGCCGTCTCGATCGCCCGCCGGATCCAGGACCCGCTGGCCGAGCTGGTCAAGATCGACCCGAAATCAATCGGCGTGGGCATGTATCAGCACGATGTCGATCAGACTCAGCTGAACGGCTCGCTCGACGGCGTGGTCGAGACCGTGGTCAACCGGGTTGGGGTTGATGTGAACACTGCCTCGCCCGCCCTGCTGCGCTACGTGGCCGGGATTGGCCCCAAGCTCTCCGAGCGGATTGTGGCCCACCGCGATAGCAACGGGCCGTTTCGCAACCGGGTGGCGCTGAAAAAAGTCACCGGGCTGGGGCCGAAGTCGTTCGAGCAGGCGGCCGGGTTTCTGCGCATCCGCGACGGCGAAAACCCGCTCGACGCCAGCGCGATCCACCCCGAGAGCTACGTCATCGCCAACGCGCTGCTGAAAAAGGCCAGCATCACGTCCAAGACCGGGCGCGGCGAGCGCGAGCGGCGGCTCCAGGAGATCCAGCAGCAGCCGCTCAGCGCCCTGGCCGAGGAGCTGGGCACGGGCGTTCCCACGCTGACCGACATTCTGGAGCAGCTGCAGCGCCCAGGCCGCGACCCCCGCGCCGACCTGCCGACGCCGATCCTGCGCAACGATGTGCTCTCGCTGGCCGATCTCCAGACCGGCATGCGGCTCCAGGGCACCGTGCGCAACGTTGTCGACTTCGGGGCTTTTGTGGATATTGGGGTCAAAAACGACGGCCTGCTGCATCGCTCGCAGTTCCCCGCTGGCGTGCCGCTGACCGTCGGCGACATCATCAATGTCGAGATCCTGAGCGTCGACGCCGAGCGCGGCCGGATCGCGCTGGCCTGGGGCGGGTAGGGCTGGACTGTCTAAGATTAGCTAAAGCTACCCCCCTGCAGTCTGAGGATGGCCTCGGCTGCAGGGGGGTGCTTGCTCAGTGGCCGAACTGCTGGGCAGTCTGGCAGAGGCGTGTCGGTGGCTACGGGGTTAGATCAACCGAATATCGGGCGGTAAACCTCGTCCACTGACCATAGAGCACGACGGTGGCGTCTTCAGTCAGCAGAGCGTCATCTTGCAGGGCCAAGACTGCGGCGCCATCGCTATCGGCCGCAAACTCACCGAGCGCAAACGTCTGCGCAGCCCCAGTCGTTATCCAGGCCGAAACCGGCTCGTTCGGCGCGAACACGGCGCTGCGGAACAGCGGTGCATCCGCTCCATCCGGCCCCACAAGGCGCTCCACGTCATAGAGTGAGCGCTGATCGTTCGTGGGGCCGCCGGCAAGGATTAGTTGATTACTGCGACCTGCACCAACCTGGGCAGCGTCCTCCCAACGATAGGTAGCCCGTTGAAGCAGAAGCTCTGCTGGCAGGTTGGCGGCGCTGCGAAGCCGAATAGTTGCCGTCACGATCCCACCCATCGGCGTGAGCAAGCCCGACTCAATCGTCAGACCAGAGGTATCCACGGCGCTAACCCAGGCGCTGGGTTGGCTGAAGCGGGCATCCATCACCGTCACCAGCGCAGGATCGAACGGCAGCTTTACCGTCGTGTTGGATGCCGACCCGAGGCCACGATTAACAAGCTCCATTGTCAACAGGATCTCGGATTCGCCAGCCACACGGTGGCTAGGATTAGACCGTAGCACGACGCTCACCAGCGCTGCAGGTTGCCGCCCGGTCGGAGTCTGGGTCGCGCTCGTGCGTGGCGTGGGCGAGGCCGGAACACTCGTTGCGGTCGCCAGTGGCGGGGTCGGGTCGGGGATTGGTGTCGCCGTCGCTGATGGAACAGGCGAGGCTGGGACGCTCGTTGCGGTCACCAGTGGCGGGGTCGGGTAGGGGTAGGGGATTAGTGTCGCCGTCGCTGATGGAATACTGGTGGCAGTTGTGGTCGGGAGCCACGTGGGTGTCGCGGTGGCAGAAGCTGTCGCTGTTGCGCTGGCCGTGGGGCTTCCGGTGGCAGTTACAGTAACCGACGGGGCGACGATCAGCACCGATTCGTAGGCGCCACGATCACACACGCTGGTGCCATTGCCGTCGCCATCAATCGGTCGGGTTTCACCACGCTGATCGGTGACCAGGGGAGCACCGCTGTCGCCTACACAGCCAGCTGGGTTGCCGCTGTCAAGCGCAGGGCTGCCCGCCAGCAGCGCGTGGGTGAGCGTTGCCCCACCATTATTTTGCAGCGATCCCACCCCAGCGGGCTGGCCAGAAATATTCCCGGTGGTATCGCCTACAATCGTACAGCCCTGCGCGCTTTCAATTAGGTTATGCCCAAACGAGGTGAGGATACCCTGACAATCTGGATTGCTGTTGGCGCTCACATTGCCGGCAATGATGCTGTTGCGCGCTTCCAGAAGATCACCAAAGCTTCCCATGGACTGATAGTAGATTCCACCTCCGCTGCTGGCCTGATTAGCCACAATCGTCGCATTGTACAGCCTGGCCTGACCGACATTACTGATGCCGCCGCCGGTTCCGCTGGAGATATTGCCGCTAAACGTGCTATTGCTGATGGTCAGCCGGCCTTGAGTTGCGTTGGCGATACCCGCGCCATCGGCGGATCTGTTACCGTTAATCGTGCTGTTCTCAATCAGCAGCGGGCCATCATTGATGATGCCGCCGCCACTGCTCTCGGTGCCACGATTGCCAGAGACCGTCACCCGGTTCAGGTGCATAGAGCCCTTGTTGAAAACACCACCACCACTCTGGGTAGCGTCATTATCCCGCACCACACTGTCAGTGAGCGTGAGCATGCCGCCGGCCTCGTTGAAAAGTCCGCTGGCCTGGAGCGCACGATTGCTGGCAATTGTCGTGTTGGTGATCGCCGTGGCGCGGCCGAAGAACGCTCCCCCGGCGAGACTGGCGTAGTTGTCGACAATGGTTGTTCCACTGATCTGCGCCGACATCAAGGCCCTGATCCCCCCAGCAAAGCTAAATGCTTGGTTCCCACTGATGACGGTGTTGCGAATCGTCAGCTGGCCAATATTGCCGAGAAAATCGGGAATGTCGACATAGATGCCGCCGCCAGAACCGTTGGGCGTCTGGTTGTTGTGAATCAGGCTATTGTCGATTGTCAATCCAAACACACCGCCCGTGTAGCTGGCCTGGCCACCGAACGCGCCGCCACCAAGCAGCGCGACGTTATCGGTCGCAGTCACATCGTTGACAAACACGATTGCGTTGGAAAATGAGATCGCTCCGCCATAGCCACTTTCAATCGATCGGCCATGCTGCAAGGTCATGTGGGCCACACTCAATGTCGCCCCGTTCTGGGCATCAAAAAGCCCAAACTGGTTGCCGCCGTCAATGATGGTTGTCGCACGATTTTCACCAACAAGCACGAGATCGCTGGTGACATCAAGATCGCCCACCACAGCCGTGTTATCCGATCCGGTGCGGGTTAGCGCGTAGACTGCAGCAGGAAGATTGATCGTATCGGCGCCAGGGAAAGCGTTCGCTTCCTGAACCGCCGCCCGCAGCGTACAGATGGCGTTGCCCGGCGCGGTTTCGCAGGTACCGTTGCCGGGAACAGCGTCAGGCGCATCGAGTGTGCTGGTGACCGTAAGTGGCATTCGGGCGTTGGTTTGAGTAATCCAGGTGAATGTGCTTATAGCGACAGCGAACGCCAACAATAACCGAGCCCAAGTCCAGTATTTCACAAATCTCCTCGCGATCCGATCAGCAGCTTAACCTGTGGTCCATGGCTGCATGTCGAATTGATGACCCTACTCTCAAGATTAGTCGAGGAGTATATCATAATCGCAGAACCCGCAAATGGATCAGTGGATCAAAACCCGCGCCACTCGCCGCTACCCCTTCCGCCGCCAGCCCGTGAGATTGACCAGCAGCTCGACCGTGCGCGGAAACAGCGCGTGGAGCACAAAAAATACCTGGATCAGGCGCGGCAGCACTACGCTGCGCCGGTCCTTCTCGATCCCCTCGACAATCGCGGCGGCGACCTCGGCGGGCGTCAGGGTTTTGCTGATCCGGGCGATCATTGGGATGCGCTCCTCGGATCCGGGGTTGTTGGCGAAGTAGTCGCTGGTGACCTTGCCGGGCGTGACCAGCATGGTGCGCAAACCTGTGCGAAACAGGTCGGCGCGCAGGGCTTCGTTGAAGCCGCGCATCGCCCAGCGGGCGGCGGCGTAGGCGGTCGCGCCAGGCCAGGGTAGCCGCGAGGCCGGCGAGGTGATGTTGACGATCATCCCACGCCTGCGCTTGAGCATGGCCGGGAGAAAGGCGTGGGTGGTGTAGAAGGCGGCGAAGTAGGGCGCCGCCATCATCGTCACCGCCTCGCTCGCGGCGGTCTCGTCGATCGCCAGGAAGCGCCCGACCCCGGCGTTGTTGATGATGATGTCGGGCGGGCCAACCTCGGCCAGCACTCGGCCTGCGACCGCCGCGACCGCTGCGGCATCGGTCAGGTCGACCGGGTAGGCGTGGGCCACCCCGCCAGCTGCCGCAATCTCAGCGGCCAGCGCCTGGAGCGGCGCCGCGCTGCGGGCCAGCAGCACCACCTGGGCGCCCTTGCGGGCCAGCGCGACCCCTGTCGCCGCGCCGATCCCGCTCGATGCGCCGGTCACCACCACAATTGTCTGCTGAAGTTTCATCATTCCTCGATTAGTGTTGTCCACGAAGCGCACCGCTGGGGTTACGGTAGGGTATCCATTGTTTTATAGATACGCGATCTGTTCTTCCCCGCTCCACTGGCATTGGAGAGGCACCCCGGCAAGGCCCAGGGGCGAGTTTAGCTCTCAGCTCACCGCTTTCTTTATGAGCGCG
>JACCRK010000407.1 GCA_013813565.1 Herpetosiphonaceae bacterium | reverse complement strand
CTGGTGGGGCCGCCGGGCGTTGGCAAAACCCACCTGGCCCGCCAGATCACCCACGATCTGGCCCCGCAGTATGCCGACGGGGCCTGCTTTGTTGACCTCTCGGCGATCAGCGACCACGGCCTGGTGGCCTCGGCGATTGTCCACGAGCTGGGGCTGGCCGAGCAGGGCCACAGCGATGCCGCCGCCGTGCTCGAGGCCGCCCTCCGCGAGCGCCAGCTGCTGCTGGTGCTGGATAACGTGGAGCAGGTGGCGGGGATTGGGCCATTGCTGAAAAAGCTGCTGGGCAAGGCGCCGCAGCTGACGCTGCTGCTGACCAGCCGAAGCGCCCTACGGCTGGCGCTTGAGCACCTGGTGCCCGTCCAGCCGCTGGCGCTGCCCAGCCTGACCGGCCTGCCGGAGCTGGCGACGCTCGCCCAGATCGACGCGATGGCGCTGCTGCTTGAGCGGCTCAAGGCCGCGAATCCGGCGGTGGAGCTGAACGCAGGCAACGCCCTGGCGCTGGCCGCGATCTGCGTGCGCGTCGATGGGCTGCCGCTGGCACTGGAGCTGGTCGCCGCCTACGGCCGCCTGTTCACCCCCCAGGAGCTGCTCAGCGAGATTGCCCAGCAGTTCCTGCATATGCGGCGGCGTGGGCGCGACCTGCCGGAGCGCCACAGCTCGCTGACCACCGCGCTGGCCTGGAGCTACGACCAGATTCCGCCGCCCGCCCAGGCGCTCTTCACCCGGCTGAGCGTGTTTGTCGGCGCCTGGACCGTCGATGGCGTGGTGGCGGTCTGCGATCTCGACGGGATTGGGCGGCCAGCGATGGTCGAGAACCTGCACATCTTGCTGGAGCACAGCCTGATTCAGCAGCACACGCTGGGGTCGGCCAGCCACTGCACCATGCTGGCGATGATGCGCGAGTACGCCCGCGAGCGCGCTCAGGCTGGCGGCGAGCAGGCCAGCTTGCACGACCGTCTGGTCGCCTACTGCGTGGGGCTGGCGGATACGGCCGAGCGGCAGCTTGGCTACGGGGTTGATGAGGCGCTGTGGATCGCCCGCCTCGACGTTGAGCACGATAGCTTTCGCACCGCCCTCCAGTGGTCGCTCACGGCGGGCGACCCCGCGCAGGGGCTGCGGCTGGTCGGCGGGCTGTGGCGCTTCTGGTATCTGCGCGGCTACCTGCGCGAGGGGCGGCGCTGGATGGAAACATTCCTCAGCCTCGATCTGGCCGATGCCGCCGAGCCACAGGCGCGCGCCTACGACGGGGCCGCGATCCTGGCCTGGCGCCAGGGCGAGTACGACCAGGCCGACGTCTGGTGCCAGCGGGCGCTGGCGATCTACCGAGACATCCACAATACCAAAGGCGAGGCCCAGGTGCTTGGCCATCTTGGGCTGGTGAGCGGTGAGAGCGGGTCGGTGGAGCGGGCCGCCGCCTACTACGAGGCCAGCCTGCCGCTGTATCGCGCCCTCGACGACCGCAGCGGCATCGTATCGGTGCTGCACAATCTGGGCAACCTGTACTGCCAGCAGAACGACAACGCCCGCGCCACCGCCCTCTACGAAGAGTGCCTTGAGCACTATCGGGCGCTGGGGAGCCAGTCGGGCGAGGCGCTGGTCGCGCTGGGGCTGGGGGTGATCGCCCGCGAGGAGGGCGCGGCGGAGCGCTCGCTGACCCTGCTGACCAGGAGCCTCGAGCTGGCCCGGCAGCTTGAGGACGACTGGACCAGCGCGACGGCCCTGATCAACCTGGGCGACCTCGCCCAGGATCAGCACGATCTGGCTGGCGCCCAGGCCCATTTTCAAGCCGCGCTGGCGCTGTTCGAGACCATCGGCGATCAGCAGTCGATCGCCACCGTGACCGAGCGCTATGCCATTCTTGCCCTGGTCCAGGGCCAGATCGACCAGGCGGTCGGGTATTTTCGCCAGAGCCTGCTGCTGGCCAACGGCCTGGGGTTCCAGCCGGGGATCGCCTCGGGGCTGGAGGGGCTGGCCGCCTGCGTGTCCAGCGGCCAGCCGCTGCTCACCGCGACCCTGCTGGGCGGCGCCGCCGCGCTGCGGGCCGCCACGGGCTTCCCGATTGTGCTGGCCGAGCAGGCGCGCTACGATCGCACCCTCCAGATCGCCCGCCAGCAGGCCGCCGCCGCCGACTGGGAGCGCGCCTGGGGAAAAGGGGCGGCGCTGGCGGTTCCGCGGCTGGTCGCGCTGGCGCTGGCGGCGCGGCCCTAGCGCGTGAGCGTGGGGATAAAGACCCGCGCCCAGAGCGTGCCCGTCTCGACCGAGCCAATATCGCACGCCGCCCCGACCAGCCGGGGCAGACCGCGCTGATCGACCCAGCCAGGCACACAGGAGCCGGCATCAACCGCCGGGCTATAACTCCTGGGCAGATAGCTCTCGGTGGTCCCGCCATACATCCCGAGGGGGTGCAGGGCGATGAAGGCGAGCGGCTGATTGCCATTGACCGCCTGCGCGCCACAGCTTGTATCGGTCCACATGCTAAACTCAATGGTCGTTGTCGCGCCATCAAACCAACACTCATCGCCAGCACCCTGCGCAATGTTAGCGCCAATAATGCTATTCATCATTATGAGCTGGCTGGAGCCGATGGAGATCCCGCCGCCTTTTTCCACCGCGGTATTCTCGACGATGGTGCTGCTCTGCACATTCGTCGTGCTGCCCGCAAGGCCCATAATCCCACCGCCATTGAAAGCATCATTGGCCGAGACAGTGCTATTGATGATCTCGGCCAGGCCATAGTTCAGCAGGCCGCCGCCGTCACCCCCGAAACCATAGTTATTGGTTAATGTCGAGCGTTGCAGCGAGAGGAAGTTAGCATTGACGATTCCCCCGCCGCTGGCGTAAGCCACATTCCTGTCCAGCGTCACCTCGCGGAGCGTCAGATCTGCGCCGCTGGCGCTGTAGATGCCCCCGCCATCGTCATAGGCCACGTTATCGGAAATGTGGCTGGCGGATATCTCCAGCGTGCTGCTGCCCATAACATACATGCCGCCGCCCTGGCGAGCGATATTGTTCGTCACGCTGGTGGTGTGAATGCTCCCGGTGCTGGCTTTAATCAACATCCCGCCGCCGCCATTACCGCCGCTGATTCCTCGCAGCACATTGCTGACGATCGAGCTTTGTTCGATCGTCAGCGGATTAGCCGACCACACCTCCAGCCCAGCGCCTTCTATGAACGCTTCATTGGTGTTCACGACGCTGGCGCGCAGGGTTAGCGCACCGTCGTTGAAGCTGATCCCGCCGCCAGTCTGCGCGGCGCTGTTGTCGAGGAATGCGCTGTTGCTAATCAGCAGATTGGCGTGCTGGGCGCCAATTGCGCCCCCGAACGAGCTGGACGTATTAAGGGTGAACTGCACGTTGTCCACAGTCAGCGCGGTGTAGGCGCCCGACCAGTTTGGCTCGACAAAAATCGCCCCGCCATATTCCGCAAATCCACGGGTCAGCGTGATGTGCTGAATCGCCACCTGGGCCTGCTGGCTCACCCAAAAAATCCGGGTGCTGTTCCCACCCGAGAGGGTAATCAGCCCTCCGCCATCGATCACTGTGCCATTGTGGAGGAATTTCTGGGTAGTCAGCACAATCGTGTGCGGGCTGGGGCCGCAGTCGAAGCTCAGGGTTCCGCCAGGGTAGCTGCTGCCGGGAAACAGCAGGGCCAGACCCGCATCCAGGGTCGCCTCGGTGCAGCTGGCGGGCGTGCCGGTGCCAACCACCACGCTATCGGCGTAGGCTGGCCGCCCAGGCAGCCCGCCAAGCAAACCGATGATTAGAATTGCCAACAGTGGGCGATTTAAAGAGCGTCGCATATGAATACCTCTAGCAGATTGAGTGTCGATAGCGGCATTCTAGCAGTCCGGGGGCACCAAAACTTGACATTTCCTACCAACCGAGCGGGCAGATTTCTAGGGCTCCAGGTAGCCCAGCGCCGCCCGGATCCGCTGGAGCAGCGGGAAGGTGATCGGGTCGACGCATAGCTCGGCGCCCCAGTCCGCCGAGTCGCGCAGGTCGAACCAGGCGACCGCGGTGATGGCATAGTTGGCCTGGTCGCTGGCGGCGGCCTCGGGCTCGTGGCCGGGGCTGGCCTCGCCGGAGATGATCCGGCAGAGGTAGGTTTTCAGGCGCTGGTAGACGCCGCCAGGGATGCCCGCCTCGTCGAGCAGCAGCCGCTCGACCTGCACCTCCAGCGCAGTCTCCTCGAACATCTCGCGGCAGACGCAGGCCTCCTCGGTCTCGCCCAGCTCGATGCCGCCGCCGGGGATGGCCCAGTAGCCGTGGCCGCCCGCGTGCTCGGTATGGCGGATCAGCAGAATCCGCCCGGCCTGGATGATCGCGCCCTGGTAGCGGGTGATGCGCTTGTGCGGGTGGCTCATTGAGCGGCTCCCTGGGGCAGATTCTTCAAGCGCTGCCGGAACAGCTGCCACGTGAGGACAAAGTGCTCCTGCCTGGCCGGAAGCATGGAATCCTCCACCGTGAGCGTCATCGACGGCACAGCCTCGGCGATCTGCGCCAGAAATGTAAATAGTGCCACCAGATTGAGGGGATTCCACGCCTCGCCCATGCGATAGTCAAGCTCGACCCGATCCGGCAGGATCAACATGCCCAGATCTGGCAGTGGCACCGTTCCAAGCACAATATTGGTAAGCAGAACGTGCAGCGGCTCGGCCGTGTGACTCGCAATCCGCGCCGCAACCTCCGCCACATCGGTAAGCGGATGTTCCTGATTTTCTAGATCAAACCAGCTCCACTCAACGTGTGGGCTGAGGTGCCCGACAGTCAGCAGGTGGCGCACAATCACGCTGACTGCGGCTGGCGTGTCGACCGTCAGCCACAACTCCGGCAGTGAGCCGTCATTGGTGTCAAAATGGGCATGCAGCTGGCTCCATAGCCACATTGGCGTGTCCGGGATCTCGTCAGGTGTGGGCGAACGCACATACTGCTTAACTCTTTCTTCTTTAGCGCCTATCTCCTTATACGCGACCTGCGCCTCGTACAACGACATTTTGTTGGCGCCGCCCCAAAATTTCGGATCATCCGCTTGAAGTGGATCATCTTCCCAGAAGCAGACATCGCAGATATCCCAGCAGCCCCGCTCCTCCAAGGTCAGGAATCCACAGCACGGACATGGGTAGCGCGTCAAACGGTTATCGGCCATCGGTACTCCTGTCAGGACAATGCTCCCGGATCACGAAGGTTTATGCGTTCTGCTTATGATTATTGGGTACTTCTTGATTCGCCACCCTTCCGTCCCTCCCCGGAGGGAAACGCCAGGGGTTTTCATCCCCCGGCACCCCCTAAAATTTAGTTTACGAATCGATGTCACTTAGTGAACAAATCATCCCGGTGAGAATGCACACTCCTTGATCGAATAATCTAAAACCCGGTAGCAGGGCGGCAACTCACAAATCACCGCCCCGCTTCTGGTTTTAGCGCATTGGAAAGGGCTAATCCCTAACCCCTAATCCCTAACCCCTGCGCGAAGCGCCCTACCCCGCGCCCGCCGCGCCCAGCGCCGCCAGCACCCGCTCGGGGATCATCGGCTGGGCGCTGAGCCAGACGCCGGTGGCCGCGTGGACGGCGTTGGCGATCGCCGGGGCCAGCGTCACCAGCGGCATCTCGGCCATGCCGCGCGCCCCGTACGGCCCGTTGGGGTCGGCGAGCTCCATGATCACGGGGATGATGTTGGTCGGCATGTCCAGCGTGGTCGGCAGCAGATAGGTGCTGAAGTGCGGCGTCAGGATCCGCCCGTCGCGCATCTGGAAGTGCTCCAGCAGCGCGTAGCCGAGCGCCTGGGCCACACAGCCCTCGATCTGGCCCTCGACCTGCTGCCGGTTGATCGCCTTGCCGACATCGTGGACGCTGATCACGCTGAGCACCTGGATCTGGCCGGTCAGGGTGTTGACCTCGACCTCGACGGCCTGGGCCACATAGCCGTAGGCGTAGTTCGGGCGGCCGGCGGTGGTGACCGCGTCCAGCTCGGTGGTGGCTGGCGGGCGATACTGGACCGTGGCCCTGGCCGGGCGCTCCTCGTCGCGCCAGCGCTCCAGCGCCGCCTGCGCGGCATCGTGGACCGCCCGCCCGGCCATCAGGGTCAGGCGCGAGGCCGAGGCGCTGCCGGCGTTGGGGGCCTCGCTGCTGTCATCGCAGATCATCGTGATCGCCGCGAAGGGCAGACTCAGCTCCTCGGCGGCGATCTGGCGCAGGATCAGGTGGCTGCCCTGGCCGACCTCGGCCGCGCCGACCCGCACCACGGCGGACTCGATGCTGGCGCCGCCGCTCAGCTCGACGGTGGCGGTGGACTGCTCGGGATAGCCAAACGAATAGCCGATGTTCTTGATCCCGCAGGCGATCCCGATGCCCCGGCGCAGGTGGGGGATGGGGTTCGTCTGCGGCTGGCCGTAGCCCAGGCGCTCGCGGGCCTCGCTGATGCAGCGCTCCAGCACTGGCAGGGCGCTGACGCCCGGCGGCAGCGGGTGCTGGGTCGGCTCGATGCTGCCCTCGCGGTAGATATTGGTCCGGCGCACATCCAGCGGGTCCAGCCCGAGCGCGTGGGCGATCCGCGAGATCATAATCTCGCTGGCGAAGTGGGCCTGGGGCGCGCCAAACCCGCGAAAGGCGCCGCTGGGGATGTTGTTGGTGTAGACGGCGTAGCCATCGACGTGGATGTTGGGCACCTCGTAGCAGCCGCTGGCGAACAGCGCCGCCACCTTGATCACCTCCTGGCTGGTCGAGGCATAGGCTCCGCCATCGCCGATCACCTCGGCCTCGACCGCGACGATCCGCCCGTCGCTCAGGGCGCCCCAGCGGCAGCGCACCGTGATTGGGTGGCGCTTGTGGTGGCCGATCATCGACTCCTCGCGGCTCCAGACCAGCGCCACCGGGCGGCGCAGTTTCCAGGCCGCCAGCGCCAGCACGTGCTGGATCGACAGATCCTCACGTCCGCCGAACGCGCCGCCAATCGCCGCGTAGCGCACGATGACCTGCTCCACCGGCAGCTCCAGCATCGCGGCGATCTGGCGGCGGTCCTCGTGGAGCCACTGGCCGGCGGTCTCGATCACCAGCCGCTCATCTTCGACGTAGGCGATGCCGGCCTCCGGCTGGAGAAAGGCGTGCTCCTGCCACGAGGTGCTGTATTCGCCCTCCAGGATCAGGTCGGCCTGGGCGAATCCCTGGGCGATATCGCCTTTGCGAATCGGCACATGGGCCAGCACGTTGCTGCTGCGCCCAGCGTGGACCAGCGGCGCGGCGGCGGCCATTGCGGCGCGCGGGTCGCTGACCACCGGCAGGTCGGTGTACTCAACCGCAACCAGCCGGGCGGCAGCGGCGGCGGCCCGTTTGCTCTCGGCGACGACCAGCGCCACCTTGTCGCCCTCAAAGCGCACCACATCGCCGCACAGCACCGGCTGGTCGGCGTCGATCAGGCCGAAGGCATTGTGGGGCACGTCGGCGGCGGTCAGCACGGCCACCACGCCGGGGTAGGCCAGCGCGGCGCTGGTGTCGATCGCCTCGATCCGGGCGTGGGGGCGGTGGGCGAACACCACGCTGGCATGCAGCATCCCTGGGCGCACCAGGTCGCCGGGATAGCGGGCACTGCCGTTGACTTTGCCCAGCGCATCAGGGCGCGGCAGGGAAGCGCCGATCAGATCCGTCGTCATTGCGCACCTCCAGCATCCACAACTGCGTCAAGAATTTTGCGGTAGCCGGTGCAGCGGCAGATGTTGCCGCTCAGCGCGACCTGGGCCTGCGCGTGGTCGGGGTGCGGCTCCTCCTCCAGCAGCTTGGCGCCCGCCATCAGCATGCCGGGGATACAGTAGCCGCACTGGACGGCGGCATGTTTGATGAACGCGGCCTGCAGTGGGTGCAGCTCGTCGCCATCGGCCAGACCCTCGATGGTGGTCAGCGTGCCGTTGTGGGCCTGTGGCGCCGGCACCAGGCAGGCCATCACCGCCTGGCCGTTGAGCCAGACCGTGCAGGCGCCGCACTCGCCCTCGGCGCAACCCTCCTTGGTGCCGGTCAGCCCGGCGTCGTCGCGCAGGGCATCGAGCAGGCTCTTGGCGTGGGCGCTGATCAGCTGCCGTGGCTGGCCGTTGATCGTGGCGTGGATTGTTGTGCCATCGAATGCCGCGCCCGCGGGCTGGTGGCGGCCGTTCTCCAGCAGAATCGGCGCGCTCAGCCAGCCCTCCGCCTGGGTTCCGGCGGCGATCCGGCTGAGGCCGTGGGCGACCAATGAGGCCAGGGTTGCCAGCCGGTAGCCGGCCGATCCGCGCAGGTCATCGATCGGGCGCACGTCGCCGCAGGCCAGCTCGCCGGCGCGGGCGCAGACCGCCTCGGTCAGCCGCCGGCCGACCAGGAAGCTCTCGGCCGAGGGCGCGTGGACGATCGTCGGGGCCAGACAGCCGAGGGTGATGCTGGCGGCGCTGACGACATCGCCGTCGAGCGTCAGCACAAAGGCGACATTGATCACCGCGATCGCCTGGGCGCGGCGCAGGCCCAGCTTGAGAAACAGGCCGCGCTGGTTGGTGCGCAGGGCGGGCAGGCGAATCTCACGCAGCAGCTCGCCGGGCTGCATCACGGTGCGGCGCACGCCCAGATAGAACTCGCGCAGCGGCACCACCCGTTCGCCGGCGGCGCTCGCCAGCACCACGGCGGCGTCGAGGGCCAGCAGCGGCGTGATCGTGTCGTTGGCCGGCGAGGCGGTGATCAGGTTGCCGGCCACGGTGCCACGGGTGCGGATCTGCGGCGCGCCAACCTCCCAGCAGGCCTGGGCTAGCGGCAGGGCGCCCTCGACACACGCGGCGGCGGCGACAACGTCGTTGTGGGTCGCTAGCCCGCCGATCTGGATTGTGCCATCGTGCTGGCGGATATATTTCAGCTGCTCAAGGCGGCTGAGGTCGATCAAGGTTGCGGTTGGCTTGATGCCCCGGCTGAGCTCAACCAGCACGTCGGTGCCGCCAGCGACCAGCCGGGCCGCCCCGGCGTGCTGCTCAAGCAGCTGTAGGGTTTCAGCCAGGGTGGTTGGCTGTAGGTAGGTTTGCCACATAGGATCTCCTTAATCTAGACTCCGCCTGGCGCGGCGCTGGTGGGCGGAATGGGTGCGATGGGTTTGCTTGAGTGCTGGGGAGAGGTTATGGGTGTATGGGTTGTTGAAATTATGTGGCGGACTAAGATTCACCACCCCTCCGCCCC
>JACCRK010000397.1 GCA_013813565.1 Herpetosiphonaceae bacterium | reverse complement strand
GGTGTATGGCGGTGCGGCGCACAGGCAGTTTTTTTACGGCTTGAGCCTGGGAATGATCCCGCTCTGCCTGAGCGGATGGCCACTTGCCGTCGCCTATGCCCGACGGCGGCGGGCGCAGCGCTCCCGTGCGCTCGTTATGTGTGGACTGGCGGTCGCTGCGCCACTTGGCTATATGGCGGTCTTGATCAGCGGCGATCTGCTTGGGCAGAGATTTGTGCGACGCCTGGTTTATGTCATCGGTCAGGTTTTTTTTCAATCCAGCTTTAGCTATGAAGCCCGCAGATGGTTGATCAGGTGGATGGAAGTGGGCATCGCCTGGACCTTGACAATGCTTGCCGTCATCTACGCCCTGCGGCGCTGGCTCCCGGCGCCTGAGATCGACGCTGATGCGACAGTGGACGATGACTGCTGTGAGGCTACGTCCACTCCATAGCCTGCGAAGTTGATCGTTTATAATGCCTCACGTTGTTGGTCAAGCGTCGCGTGCAGCAATGGTTGATCCGTTGGCTGAGCCTGTCGAAGCTAACGGATCAACCATTGCTGTCAGCCTCGCTTCATCTCCAGATTTGCGGAGGATTGGTTTATGGAACCCTGGATTAAGCCCGTTACACTGGCAGGGCGTGCTGTCACCCTGCTGCCGCTGGAGCTGAGCCACATCGCCGGGCTGCGGGAGGCCGCCCGCGATGGGGAGCTGTGGCAGCTCTGGTATACGTCGGTCCCCGATCCCGAGCAGACTGAGAGCTATGTGCGAACCGCCCTTGAGCTGCAGGCGGCCCACAGCGCGCTGCCGTTTGTCGTGCTGGAGAACGCCAGCCAGACAGTTATCGGCACCACCCGCTACTGCAACGTGGATCAGCGCAACCAGCGGCTGGAGATCGGCTATACCTGGTATGCCCAGCGCTTTCAGCGCACTGGCGTCAACACCGAGTGCAAGCTGCTCCTGCTGACCCACGCCTTTGAGCAGCTGGGGTCGATTGCGGTTGAGTTCCGCACCCACTGGCACAATCAGCCCTCGCGCACCGCGATCGCCCGCCTCGGCGCCAGGCAGGACGGGGTGCTGCGCCAGCATCAGCGTGGGGCCGATGGCGCCTATCGCGACACCGTGGTCTTCTCGATCCTCAACTCGGAGTGGCCGACGGTGAAAAAACATCTTGAGTACAAGCAGCTGTCCCCGCGCTAGAAACCTGAGTATGGAGAAAGACTATGACTCTCGCGACCGATGTGCTGATCGTTGGGGCCGGGCTGGCCGGGCTGGTGGCCGCCGCCGAGCTGGCCGATGCCGGCAAACAGGTGCTGATCGTCGACCAGGAGCCCGAGCAGAACCTGGGCGGCCAGGCGTTCTGGTCATTTGGCGGGCTATTTCTGGTGGACTCGCCTGAGCAGCGGCGGCTTGGCATCAAAGACTCGTATGATCTGGCCATGCAGGATTGGCTGGGCACCGCCGGCTTCGACCGGCCCGAGGATCACTGGCCGCGCAAGTGGGCCGAGGCCTACGTTGCGTTTGCCGCCGAGGAGAAGCGGGCCTGGCTGTACGCCCAGGGCATGCGTTTTTTTCCGGTCGTCGGCTGGGCTGAGCGCGGCGGCTATGGCGCGATTGGCCACGGCAACTCGGTCCCGCGCTTTCACGTGACCTGGGGCACCGGGCCGGGCGTGCTGGAGCCGTTTGTGCGGCGGGTGCGTGAGGGCATTCAGCGGGGTCTGATCACGCTCCAGTTTCGCCACCGGGTCAGCGTGCTCACCAGCACCAATGGCGTGGTCGATGGCGTCCAGGGCGAGATCCTGGAGCCGAGCGCGGTCGAGCGCGGCGCGCCCAGCTCGCGCACGGTGGTCGGCACATTTGCGGTGCGGGCGCAGGCGGTGATTGTGACCGCCGGCGGCATCGGGGCCAACCACGATCTGGTGCGGGCGCAGTGGCCGGCCCGGCTTGGCAGCGCGCCGGAACACATGCTCTCCGGCGTCCCCGACTATGTCGATGGGCGGATGCTGGCGATCACCGAGACCGCCGGTGGCGCGATCATCAACCGCGACCGGATGTGGCACTACACCGAGGGATTGCAGAACTGGAACCCGATCTGGGGCCGCCACGGCATTCGCATCCTGCCCGGCCCGTCGTCGCTGTGGCTCGATGCCCTTGGCCGGCGCCTGCCGGCCCCGCTGTTCCCCGGCTTCGATACCCTCGGCACGCTCAAGCACCTGCGCGAGACCGGCTACGACTACAGCTGGTTTGTGCTGACCCAGCGAATTATCGAGAAAGAGTTTGCCCTGTCTGGCTCGGAGCAAAATCCCGACCTGACCGGCAAAAGCTGGCGGCAGGTGCTAGGGCGGATTGGTGGCGGCGCACCGGCGCCGGTCGAGGCCTTCAAACGCCGCGGGGCGGATTTTGTAATCCGCGATACGCTGCCAGCCCTGGTGCGCGGCATGAACGCGATCAGCCCGACGCCGCTGCTCGATGAGGCGACCGTCGAGCGCGAGGTCACTGCCCGCGATCGGCAGCTCGACAATCCGTTTGGCAAAGACATGCAGATCACCGCGATCCGTGGTGCCCGCCAGTATGTTGGCGACAAGATTATTCGGGTCGCCGCGCCGCACAAGCTGCTCGACCCCGCCGCCGGGCCGCTGATCGCGGTGCGCCTGCACGTTCTGACCCGCAAAACCCTCGGCGGCCTGCAGACCGATCTATCCAGCCGAGTGCTTGACGCTGCGGGCCAGCCGGTGCCGGGGCTGTATGCGGCCGGCGAGGTGGCCGGGTTCGGCGGCGGCGGCATGCACGGCTATCGGGCGCTGGAGGGCACCTTCCTTGGCGGCTGTATCTTTTCCGGGCGCGCCGCCGGCCGGGCCGCCGCGCAGGACGTGGTGTAGATCGGTCTGCGTCCAAGCAGACGGCCAGCCAGAAACGGCTGGCCAGCTACAATCAATGTGTAGCCCCGAAACCAATCAGTCGCGCCGATTCTCCGGCTGCTTCAGCCAGTGGCGGATGCCTTTGCCAGCCAGTGGCTCATCGACGTAGCGCGGGATCACATGCAGATGGGCGTGGAAGATGTGCTGCCCGCCAGTCGCGCCGCTGTTCCAGCCCACGTTGTAGCCAGCCGGCGCATGGCTGGCATCGAGCAGCGCCTTCACCTGCCCGAGGAGATCATAGGTTGCCACCCACTCGGCGGGAGTGAGATCAAACACCGTCTCACGGTGGGATCGTGGAATGATGATGCCGGCCCCAATCAGCACTGGCTCCGGCATTTGCAAAAACAGGCAGAGGGCGTTTTCCAGCACGACCTGTTCGGCTTCGACCGCTGGTGGGCACAATGGACACTGCATCAGACCTCCAGGACGCTAAAACGGGCCACGCTGCAAAATGCAGCGTGGCCCGTGGACTATTTAGCCCAACGTGAAACTACTTGCGGCGCTCGCGGTTGCGCAGGAACGGCGGGATATCCAGGTCATCGTTGGTGTTGAACGATGGCGGCAGCGGGCGCTGTGGCTGCGCTGCCGGAGCGCGCTGGACGGCGGGCTGCTGCACTGGCTGTTGATTCGACGGCATTGGGTTCGACTGAATGCCGGGATACGAGCGCGAGCGGCCGGTCTGCGGGCGCGACTGATCGAAGCCGGTCGCGATCAAGGTAATCTTAACCTCGTTGGGCGGCATGGTCGGGTCGATCTTGGCGCCGAAGATGATGTTGGCCTCCGGGTCGGCGGCCTTGGCGATCAGGTCGGCGGCCTCGTTGACCTCCAGCAGGCCCAGGTCCTCGCCGCCGGTGACGTTGAACAGCACACCCTTGGCGCCATCGATCGAGATCTCCAGCAGCGGTGAGGAGATTGCCATATTGGCGGCATCGATCATCCGATTATCGCCGGCGCCATAGCCAATCGCCATCAGCGCGGTGCCCTGCTGCGACATAATCGTCTTGACATCGGCGAAGTCGAGATTGATCAGGCCGCGGTTGGTGATCAGGTCGGAGATTCCCTGGATACCCTGGCGGAGCACATCGTCGGCCATGCGGAAGGCCTCGTGCATCTTAGTGTTTTTGGAGGCGATCTGGAGCAGGCGGTCGTTTGGCACCACGATCAGCGCATCGACGCTGGGCTTGAGCTGCTCGATACCGGCCTCGGCGACCTTTTTGCGATGGTTGCCCTCGAACGAGAACGGCCGCGTGACCACGCCAACCGTCAGCGCCCCCAGCTCCTGGGCGATCGCTGCGATGACTGGCGAGGCCCCGGTGCCGGTGCCGCCGCCCATCCCGGCGGTGATAAAGACCATATCCGAGCCACGCAGCACCTCGTACAGCTCGTCGTGGGTCTCTTCAGCGGCCTTCTGCCCAATGACCGGATTGCCGCCCGATCCGAGGCCACGGGTGAGCTTGTCGCCAATGCGGACGCGCAAGGTCGCTGGCGAATGAATCAGGGCCTGGGCATCGGTGTTGACAGTGATAAACTCAACGCCCTGCAAATTTGCCTCGATCATCCGATCGACGGCGTTTGATCCGCCACCGCCCACGCCGATCACCTTGATCTGAGCGAAATTTTCCAGTAGATTGTTGCCGAAGTCCATAAGAGCCTCCATAACGCCAAAGTGCAAGCCCTAGCCTGCGATCGGGATTAAAAACATTTAGGGGAGAAATTCACGCAGCCACATCTTGAAGCGATCGTAGGTCTGTTTCCAGTTGCCCTGCGACTGCTCGCTGATCGGGTGGCCGCTGGTGGTCGTCAGACCGTGGCGCAGGCCCCAGCGGACCAGACCAACGCCGGTGGCATACGGCGGCGAGTCGATCGCCTCGGCCAGGCCGGTCAGGTTGCCTGGGACGCCAATCCGCACCGGCATACCCAGGAGATCGCGGGTCAGTTCCTCAAGCCCAGGGAGCTGGGCCGAGCCACCGGTCAGCACAATGCCGGCCGGGAGCAGCCCCTCGTAGCCGGAGCGGCGGATCTCCGCGCCGATCATCTCGATCAGCTGCTCGGCGCGTGACAGCAAGATCTCGTTGAGCAGCTGGCGCGAGACCTGCTGCCGCTCGCCAGGCGAAAATGTATCGGTGTCAATCCCATCGAGCTCCTCAGGGATTGTCTCAGTCGGTGAGGCCGAGCCATACTTGAGCTTGAGATACTCGGCCGTGTTGTGCGGCGTGTGGAGCACGTAGACCAGATCGTTGGTGAAGTGGGCGCCGCCAATCGGCAGCACCACAGTGTGCCAGATTCCGCCGCCAATGAAGATCGCGATATCGGTGGTGCCGCCGCCGATATCAACCAGCACCACACCCCGATTTTTATCTTCCTCGGTCAGCACTGCGGCGCCTGAGGCCAGCGGCTGCAGCACGAGGTCGTCGATGCCAACGCCAGCCCGCTCGACGCTTTTGATCAAGTTCTGGATCGCCATCACCTCGCCGGTGACGATATGGGTTTCGACCTCCAGCCGATACCCGGCCATGCCAACTGGGTCGCGGATTCCTTCGTGACCATCAACGATATAAGCCCGTGGGATGACGTGGATCACCTCACGCTGCGTGGGGATGGCAATAGCCTGGGCGGCCTCGACGGCGCGGGCGACATCGGTGCGGGTAATCTCGTGGTCGGGGCGTGAGATCGCCACCACACCACGACTGTTGAGCGACGAGATATGGCGCCCGGCAATCCCGACATAGGCGGTGCCAATCCGATAGCCCGATAGGCGCTCGGCCTTTTCTACCGATGTGGCGATCGCGTTGACCGCCTCATCAATATTCACGACCACACCTTTATCCAGACCCTTCGATGGTGTCAGGCCAACGCCCAGAATATTTACTTTCCCAGTATCGTGGACCTCGGCGACGAGCGTGCAAATTTTCGTTGTGCCTACGTCGATGCCGACAATGGTGCGGTTCATAACGAAACCCCTCTAGTGAGACGGACAAACGCCTCCTCTGGCGCAGGGTTGCGGGCGATTATACGGTATGCCAGATCGGATTGCAACCCTGTTCAGAACCCTAAGCATAAAATGACAAACAATCCATGTACGATCGACGCTAGAATAATACCTGAGTGTCGTGATAAAAAAATACATTTGATAAAATAGTGTTACTACGAGCCATCGCGATCGCCTGCTAAAGACTAATCTTTGTATAACAACAGTTGACGAATTTTAGAAAAATTATTGAATAGCCGGACACCGAATGCGACAACTGCAGCAACATATAAATCACTGCCAAGCCGATCGCCAAGATACGTGATCAATAATGCTAAAAGGGCATTGCCAACCAGTCCAGATAGAAAAATACGGTTACGATAGGTCTTTTCCATGGTTGCGCGGGTAGCTCCAACCATCGAATCGAGCGCCGCGAGCACTGCTACGGCGGTATAGCGGGCGTATTCCTGAGGAATCGTCCAGCGCGAAAAAAAACCAATGGTTAGCCCAATCACTAGCCCAATTAATGGAATCCACATTCCCTGACGTTCGCGCACAAACTACCTCATCTACGTGTTGAATGATCGCGCCTGCACCGATCAAACGGGTTTAATTCAGCTGTGGGCTCTGATCTCGATTGACGCTATCCGCGCCAAGCGTGGCGAGCACACACTGTCTCATTGTACTACGGTGTGGGCGTTGCTGTTGGCTGTGGCGGGGAACGATAGTACGGTTTTTCAGGCCGCAGATCGAGGAATGTCCACACTGTGCCATCATTGGCGACAGCTTTAAGCGTCGCAATTTTAGTATCCAGCGCAACATTAGGGTCCTGCATCCTCCCGAAAGCAACTTGTTGCTCGCCATTGTACAGAGATAAGCCATAGTAGGGATCCCACTCGTAGCGGCTTGGCGTCCAGCCAATTTCGGCCGGCACGCGCAGATTAAGCGTCTGGGCAAGCTCAAGCGCATCAATATCGACATTGGTGCCGGCGGCGAGCGGGGTCGGGCGGGTATCGTAGATAATGATGGCGGTGGCGGCATCGCTGCGGGCCGGGCCAAGCACGGCGCCGTCGGCGGTGATCTCGTAGTTGGTGCCGGCTGAGTTCCACAGGATCACAGCCTCGCGCTCCTGCACCTGCACCTGCACCTGGGCCGGCAGCAGCAGATTGACGTTGACGGTGGCGACATAGCTGTTCTGGGCAATCCGCGCCTCAACATCCTCGGGTTTAATATCCCAGATCGAGACCCCGTGCACGCCGGCCAGCGCGTCGATCATCGCTGCATCAAGTGAGCGCACACCGCTGACCTCGATCGCCTCGACCACAAATGTGGGCGAGCGAAACACATATCCAAAGCAGCCGATGCCGGCCAGCAGCAGAATCAGCGCCGCCAGCTTGCCGTTGATCACGCTGCGCCGCAACATGGTGAGCGGGGTTGGCCGCACCATCGCCTGCTCGGTGCGCCGGGGCTGGCCGACGCTGGCCCGTGGGCGGGGCGGGCGGGCGGCCACCCGTGGGCGCTGGGACCGCGTGCGCTCCTCACGCGTCATCGGTGGCGCTCACGATAGCGCTCGATCGCCAGGTCGAGCAGGCGGTCGAGCAGCTCACGGTAGGAGACGCCGGTCGCCTCCCATAGCTTCGGGTACTGGCTCATCGCGGTGAATCCAGGAAATGTGTTGATCTCGTTGATGTAGATCGCCGCTGTCTCACGCTCAACAAAGAAATCCACCCGGCCCAGCCCGGCGCCGTCGATGGCCTTGAAGGCGACGACGGCCATCTCGCGCAGCGTCGCGCTGGTCGCGGCGTCGATCGCGGCGGGAATTTGAAACTGCGTGCGGCCCTCAAGATATTTATCGGCGTAGTCGTAGAAATCGTTGGCTGGCAGCACTTCACCTGGCACCGATGCCTGCGGCTCGTCGTTGCCCAGCACCGCCACCTCAACCTCGCGGGCATCGATCCCCTGCTCGACGACGATCCGGCGGTCGTAGCCGGCCGCCTCGGCGATGCCGGCCGCCAGCTCGGCGCGGCTTTGCACTTTGCTGATGCCAACGCTGCTGCCAAGGTTGGCCGGCTTGACAAACATCGGGTAGGCCAGCGCCGCCTCCAGCCGCTGATACACCGCCTCGGGATCGCCCTCCCAGGCCTTGCGGTTAACCAGCTGCCAGGGAACCTGCGGCAGCCCGGCGGCGGCAAAGGCGGCCTTCATCAGCCCTTTGTCCATACCAACCGCAGCGGCCAGCACGCCACAGCCAACATAGGGCAGGCCGGCCAGCTCAAACACACCTTGAATGGTGCCATCCTCGCCGAACGGGCCGTGCAGCACTGGCAGCAGCACATCAAGCGTGGCCAGATTGGCGGTCTCCGGCAGATGGCCGGAGCTGGCAACCAGCGCTGTCTCGGCCACCACGCCCGCCTGCGGCTCACGGCCGAGCAGCTTGGGGTCCACCCGCTGCTCCAGAGCCAGCAGCGGATCGCCGCCGGTCATCCACTGGCCCTCCCGCGTAATCCCAATGGGCACAACGGTGTATTTTTCAGGATCAAGGGCGTTCATGACTGCCCGCGCCGATTTAAGCGACACCTCGTGCTCGCCCGACTGTCCGCCGAAAATCACGCCGATCCGTTTTTTCTCTGTCATAGTGCCAACCTTTTGATCCTAATCAATGCGCAATTCATCATTATCAGGAGCGATTATTGAAATAGCTGCCCTCAGGGCTTGAACTCGATCACGCGCACTTCCAGCTCCAGCGCGATCCCAAATTGGCGCTGGACCTCTTCACGCACCTGCTCAGCAAGATTCAAGACATTAGCGGCGCTGGCGCCACCGAGGTTGATGATGTAGTTGGCGTGCTTTTCGGCGACCTGGGCCGCCCCAACTGTCAGCCCTTTCAGGCCGGCCCGATCGATCAGGGTGCCGGCGGTGGTCCCGGCGGGATTTTTAAACACCGAGCCGCACGACGAGCCAGCGGGCGTCCGACTTTTGCGCCCGCTGGCGATCGCGGCGATCCGCTCGGCAATTGCGCCGGGGTCATCGCGTTGCAGGCGCAGAACGGCCTCCAGCACCAGCGGGATTCGGGTTGCGGGGTTGTTGGCGGCCAGGCGCTTCAGGGCGCTGGTGCGATAGTCAAACGCAAAGCGGGGTGTCTCCCAGGTCTCCACGCTACCGTCGGGCATCAGCAAGGTCGCGCTGACCAGATTTTGCGCCAGCGAGCCGCCGTAGCAGCCAGCGTTGCCATAGATTGCGCCGCCGACCGTGCCCGGCAGCCCCTCGGCCCACTCCAGGCCGGCCAGGCCCTGGGCCGCCAGCTTGCGGGCGGTGCCGGCCATTGGCGCGCCCGCCGCCACGTGCAGCAGCACCCCATCGGCGTGCTCAGCCAGATGGTAGTCGGTGGCGCGGTTGCGAATCACCAGGCCGGGCCAGCCGGCATCGCTCATCAGCAGGTTTGAGCCACCGCCAAGCACAAAGAGCGGCAGCTGGCGCTGGTCGGCCCAGCGCGCCGCCGCCACCAGCTGCGCGGGAGTGGTGGTGGTGGTAAACCAGCGGGCCGGGCCGCCGATCCGCCAGGCCGTATACGGCGCCAGCGGCTCGTTTTCAGTGATCACAAGCTGATCATCGGCCACTGACTGAACGTTTTCCGACGCGGTCATATGTAGTCTCCAAGCTGGCGCAGGCGCTCGCGCAAACTTTTCTGTTCATCGTAGTGGCCAAGCGTGTGGCGAATCATCAGGGCCGCCTGCCAGTGCTGCTGGGCGGCGTGACGATCGTTCCACTCGTTGGCCAGATCGCCGAGGCGCTCGCTGGTGAGCGCAATCCCCATCTGGTCGTTGAGCTTCTGGGCCAGCTGGAGCGAGCTGGAATAGTGGTTGCTGGCCTGGCCATAGTCGCCGAGGGCGCGGAACGAGTCGCCCAGCCGATTGTGCAGCATCACCTGGCCGGCCTCGTTCTGCAACAAGTTCTCGCTATCCAGGCCGCGATGATAGGCGCCGATGGCGGTCTGATGGTCGCCACGGGCGCTATGGATGATGCCAAGCACGGTGTAGGCGCGGGCGATCCCAACCTCATCTTTGATCTGCTCGCGGAGCAGCAGGCTTTCCGCCTGGCAGCGCAGCGCGCGCTCGTGCTCGCCGAGCTCAAGATACGAGAGCGCCAGCTTCTCCTGCACAATCGCAATCCCCAGCGTGCCGGGCAGATGCTCCTCGATCTCCAGGGCCCGCTCGTAGTGCAGGGTGGCCTGCTGGCCGGCGCCAAGAATGCGATACACATCGCCCAGGCTAGTGATAATCTTGGCGATCGTCAGCCGATCATCGAGCACAATCCCATGATCCTGGGCGGCCTTGTAGTTCTGAATGGCCTCGATATGGCGACCCTGCAGCTGCTGGGTTTTGCCAAGGTGGAATAGCGCATCGGCCTCTAGCAGCACGTTGCTGGAGCGCCGCGCAACGTCCAGGGCGGAGCGCAGCGCCTGTTCGGCGGCATCGAGGTCGCGCAGGGCGCGGTGGGTGCGCCCAAGCGCCAGCAGTGCGCCGCCCTCGACCGCCGGGAGCGGGGTGGTGTGGGCCAGCGCCAGGAGCAGCTGGGCATAGTACAGAGCATCGTCGTGCTGGCCGCCAAAATCCAGCACCGTCCAGGCCAACGTGTAGGTGCGGATGGCATACTGGGGGCGCGTATCCTCGGGCAGGCGCTCAAGATGCTCCAGAGCGCGCTCGCACCAGAAACGGGCATCGTGAACATTCTGCTGCGCGATCCAGGCCTCAGCCTCGTCAAGGGCCGCATTGATCGCCTCGGTCCACTCCAGCGCCAGGGCCCAGTGCCAGGCCAGCACGCCGCTGAGCCGGGCTGGCCGCACCTCGTCGTTGGCATACAGCTCGCTCAGGCGGGTGGCGGCTCCCCGATGGAATTGACGGTACCCTTCATCAGCGATCATCACAGATCCTGTTCTCGTGTTGCGATGATCCGCTCACCGACCTCGACGCCATCGCCGGCGCCAAGGGTCAGCAGGACATCGCCTGGTTGAAGTGCCGTGCGAAGACTAGCGAATGCCCCATCAAGGTCGCCGACGGCCTGGGCATCGGGGTGCTTCATTGCCGCGACGATCTGCGTGGTTGGGTCGGGGCCAGCGCTGCTCTCGCGGGCCGCGTAGACAGCGCCAATCCGCACCACATCAGCCAGCTCGAAGGCAGCGCTGAAGTCGCTGCTGAAGGCCTCCAGACGGCTATAGGTGTGGGGCTGAAAGTAGACGACGATTCGCTGGCCGGGAAAGCGGCCGCGGGCCGCCGCCAGGGTGGCGCGAATCTCGGTTGGATGGTGGGCATAGTCATCGAACACACTGATCCCGCCGGCGCTGCCTTTAGCCTCGAAGCGGCGAGCCGCTCCGCCATAGTGGCCCAGCGCGGCGGCGGCGACGGCGAACGGCACGGCGTAGTAGTCGGCGGCCGCCAGGGCCAGCAGGGCATTGCGCACGTTGTGCTCGCCGGACACCCCCAGCCAGATCTCGCCCAGGGTCGTATCGCCACGCTCAACCGTAAAGACCATGCCGCCATCGCGCGGCACCAGCGCAGTTGCCCGCCAGTCATTGCCGGTGTCCAGCCCACAGCGGGTCGCCGGCAGATCTCCGAGAACGCGCTGGACGCCGGCGTCGTCGCCACACAGAATCAGCGGGTGGCGCTGGTGATGGGCGCTGGTGGTGGGCTGGGTGGCAAACTGGCGGAAGGCCGCATCGTACTCGGCCTGGGTGGGATAGATATCGACGTGGTCCCAGTCGAGGTTGGTGATCACAGCAACCTGCGGGGTGAGTGCCAGGAACGTGCGGGCATACTCGTCGGCCTCGATCACCAGCGGGCCGCTGCCCCAGGTGGCGCTGCCGCCAAGCGCGGGCACGGTGGCGCCGATCAGGTAGCCGGGCTGAAGGCCGGCGTGCGTGAGGATAAGCGCGGTCATCGCGCTGGTGGTGGTCTTGCCGTGGGTGCCGGAGATCGCCACGACCGCGCGCTGCCGGCTCCACTCGCGCCACAGGTCGTGGCGGGTCAGCACCGGGATGCCGCGCTCACGGGCGGCGGCCAGCTCGCTGTGGTCGGCGGGCAGGGCCGAGGTGACCAGCAGCCGATCGACCGTCGCGAGATGGGCGGCGCTGTGTCCGACGCTGATAGTGGCGCCGCTGGCCGCCAGATGGGCGGTGATGGGTGTAAGCGCACGGTCACAGCCCGAAACCTGGTCGCCGCGTTCGAGCAAGAGCTGGGCAATGGCGCTCATTCCAGCGCCACCAATACCGACAATGTGAGTATGTTGGATCATGTGGTTTATTGGCGGATTTTCGGCAAACGGAAGAACGTCACAATCAGGATAATCAGAAATAAAAGCGTAAAGATCGTTGGCAGATTAGCCCGCAGCTCGTTATTTTGCGGAATTGGCGAGACAATGATATTGGCCCCCTGATCGAAGGGCAGATCGGCGCCGGCACGCTCGCGGGCCAGCCAGAAATCCATCAGCTTCGACAGCACGATATACGAGTTAAACACGCCCGCCCCGGCCCCGATCAGTTGGCCAGCCCGCGAGACATCGCTGCGACGCCCGATCGCGCTACCGATAATATACGAGACTACCGCTCCGATCAGAAACGCCACGGCGCGGAAGGTATCGAAGTTCTCGGCGTTGATAAACGGCTCGGCGGCCGATTGGTCGCCGCCGAACAACGCATTGATGAAAACACCAAACGCGCCGACGATCCGATTCAGTAGTACGGCCATGTTCTGGGAGACTGCCTCATTAGAAAACAGCACCAGCGACATAATCAGGCCAACCGTGGTGATCGCTTCCTCGCGCCACCCGCGCTTCCACCCAAAAAACGCAGCCACCAAAAAAACCGGAATCATCAACAACTGCATAAAGTTAAGTTGAATGGTCTGCTGCATCAGGGTCAGTCTATCAAGCATCTGTTCAGCCTCCTGCTAAGGTCAGCCACTCGGCGGCTAGTCGCGCTGCTGCATTGGGTTGAGCCAGGCTGGCACTACGTATAGCCATGGACTGGCGCGCGGATGGGTCGGTCAACAACCGCTTCAGCGCGGTCCACAGCGGGCCAGCGGCTGGATCGGCGCTGCCCAGCATGGCTTCGTCGGCAATGCTGATGGCGGCCCCACGTGAGGCCAGCGCCTGAGCGTTGTATTCTTGCTTAACTGCCGTCAATGGAATCAGGACTGCTCCAATGCCAGCAGCAGGTAACTCGGCCATTGTTGATGCTCCGGCCCGACAAACGGCCAGATCAGCGGCACCAAATGCGGTGGCCATCGAGCGTGCTGCATCAGAATGCAGGTAGGGAAACAGGTGATAGCGAGCGGCTAAAGCTGGCTCAAGCCGCTCGTGCGCCTCACGCAGCCACTGCTCATCACCTTCGCGCCCACACACATGGAGAATTTGCGCCCATTGTACCAGATGCGGCAACAGCGCAGCAATTGCCCGATTGATCGAGCGGGCGCCCCGGCTGCCGCCATACACCAGCACCACCGGTGGCTCGGCGCTAAGCCCAAAGGCCTGGCGACAGGCGGCTTTGTCCTGGTCAAACACCTCGCTGCGCACCGGGTAGCCCGTGACAATGACTTTGTGGGCCGGCAGGTAGCGCTTCGAGTCATCGAAGGTGACGGCGATGCGCGTCGCCAGTCGGGCCAGCACCCGCCCGGCCCAGCCGGGCACAATATCCGGCAGATACAGCAGCGTAGGGATTTTCTCCAGCGCCGCCGCCACAAACAGCGGCACACACACATACCCGCCGGTGCCAAGAATTGCCGCTGGCCGCTCGGCGCGAATCAGCCGGCGCGCTGCCAGAACGCCTTTGCTCAGAACAACTGCATTGCGGGCCATCGCCAGCGGATTGCGCCCGCGCATGGCGGCGGCTGGCAGCGCGACAAACGGCAGATCGCTCTCGCGGCGCACGAGATCGCCCTCCATGCCGCCGACCGAGCCAACATAGAGCAGCCGTGGCTTAGCGACGGCGTCCTGGGCGCTCGTGCTCGGCGCGGCGCCGCTGCTCGATGCGCTGGCGGGCGGTGTCGCGGGGGCTGCCGCGGCCGCTGAAGCTGGGGATCCGGAAACGGCGTCTCGGCTCCTGGTCTGATTTGCGCCAGGTTCCGCCGAGCGAGTTGCCGATGGCGACGCTGGTGGGAAGATTGCGCTCCGCAGGGTGTTGGCTACGGCCAGCGCCGGATACACGTGACCGCCCGTGCCACCGCCGCACAGCATCAGCAGCGGCGACAACGTGGGGTCGGAGTTGGCCGATTGAAGGGATTGGCGCGTCATTGGCAACATCCTCAGCGCTTTTGAGCGGCGCATAGCGCGATACACTTAGCAGAAGGCCCGCCGCAATCATCACCATCGTGAGCGACGAGCCACCATACGAAATAAACGGCAAGGTGATTCCGGTAAACGGTATCAGGGTCGAGACAACGGCGATGTTCATCAGCGCCTGGAACACCAGCCAGGTGGTCACCCCGATCGCGATCAAAGAGCCAAATGCATCGTCGCAGCGGGCGGCGATCCGAAAACCGCGCACCGCGATCACCACAAATGCGACCATCACAGTCAGGGTGGCGATCAGCCCAAGCTCCTCGCCAATCACCGCAAAGATCGCGTCGGTGTGGGCGAAGGGCAGCCAGTGGAATTTCTGGCGGCTCTGGCCCAGGCCAACGCCGGTCCAGCCGCCGGTGCCCAGCGCATACAGCGCGTGGATCGGCTGGTAGCCGCCCTCGCGGGCATAGCTGAACGGGTCTTTCCAGACCAGCACGCGCTGCAGGCGATAGCCCGCCGACTGAATCGCCATCCAGGCCACCATCATGGTCAGGCCGGAGGCGATGCTCAGGTGGAGCAGGCTGGCGCCTGAGGTGAAGAGAATTATCGCGCTAATCACAATAATGATGATGGCCGTACTCATATTTGGCTCGATCAGCACCAGCCCGGCGAGCAGACCCAGCATAATGCCAAATGGCAGCAAGCCGGTGACCAGGCGGCGAATCTTGGAGCCGCGCCGCGAGAGCCAGTCGGCAAAGTAGATGATCGCCGCGAACTTGGCCACCTCGCTCGGCTGGATACTTAGCGGCCCCAGGGTGATCCAGCGCGAGGCGCCGTTGGCCTGGGTGATCGAGTCGGGCAAGATCAGCACCAGCACCAGCAGCACGATGGTCAGCAGCATCAGCGGCAGCGAGTAGCGGCGCAGCTTGCGATAGTCAAAACGCATCGCCACCAGCAGCCCCACGGTGCCGACCAGCGCTGAGATGGCCTGTCGCACCACCCAGTAGGTTGACGAGCCATAGTCGGTGAAGGCGACGGCAAACGACGAGCTATACACCATGACCAGCCCAAAGGCAACCAGCCCGCCAATGGTGGTCAGCAGGACTGAGTCGGGTTTGCGCGGTACTCGTTGGTTCATAACATTACCTCGTTCAGGCTGGTAAGCAGCGTTTGGCGCGGGCCAAAGCTCAATTTCTAATGCCTAATGGCCCCTACGGCAACGCATTGAGATACCAGCTGCGATAGTCGCGTAGTTCCTGGACCACCGCCGGGTCGGCCAGGCGCCGCTGATGCACAATGCTGGTAGCGCTAAACAAGATCACCAGAGCGCCGATCACGCCGAGCCAACGAAACAAAGCTGATGGCTGCGACTCAATTGCGATTTGGTCGTAGTTCCGCACAAAGCGCAGCTGTGGCGCGAGCAGCAGCCCAACCACGATGCCGATGATCAGCCCGCCCAGATGGGCATAGTTGTCGATCCCTGGCAGCGCGAAGCCAATAAAAAGGTTGATCGCCGCCACACCGGCGATCTGGCGTAGATTGCGGCGGGCGGTGTCGCCTAATGTTTCGCGGGCGCTGTAGGCGAAGGCCGCCAGCGCGCCCAGCAGGCCAAAAATCGCCCCCGAGGCCCCAATCGATGGCGCGAACAGATCGCCAAACACATACGAGCCAACCGAGCCGCCCAGCCCAGCCGCCAGATAGATCGCCGCAAAGCGCGGCGCCCCGTAGATCCGCTCGACCTCTGGGCCGAGAATGTACAGGGCGTATGAGTTGAAGGCCAGGTGGACCAGGCCGCCGTGCAAAATCATCGCAGTCAGAAAGCGCCACCACTGGCCATCAAGGTCGATCAGGGCGCTGAATTTGGCTCCCAGGTTGATCAGAGTGGTGTCATCACCCGGATTGCTGCCCATGACCGAAAATCCTTTGAGCAGCGAGTACCCGAACATCCCGATGTTGATGGCAAAGATAATCCAGACCAGGATCACCCGATGTCCCGGCAGGGCGATCAGCTGCGGCTGGGGCGGCTCGTTGTTGGCTGGTGGTGCTTCATAC
>JACCRK010000394.1 GCA_013813565.1 Herpetosiphonaceae bacterium | reverse complement strand
GGCGCTTTCGTGTATGATTGTCGCCACATTCATTCATAAACGAGGACTCTATGCCCACACGTCAACCATTAATCACTCGCGAAAAACTGCCAGGCATCGCCCGCGACTATCTGCTGATGACGATTGGCACGGCCTGTATCGCGCTGGCCTTGAATATTTTTCTGGTGCCCAATAATGTTATCTTTGGCGGCCTGACCGGGATCGCCACAATTTTGAACAGCCTGTTCGGCCTGCCAATTGGCATCACGTCGCTGGTGCTGAATATTCCGCTGTTTGTGGTTGGCCTGCGGCGCCTGGGCGGCTTTGCGTTTGGCGTGCGCACCGTCTATGCCACCGTGATGCTGTCGCTGCTGATCGACCTGACCGCCGGCCAGGTCGGACGCTTTGTGCAGACCGACCCGCTAATCTATACCTGCTACGGCGGGCTGATCAGCGGGCTGGGGGTTGGGCTGGTCTTTCGGGCCGGCGGCACCACCGGCGGGGTCGATATTGTGGCCCGGCTGATCGAGCAGTGGCACGGGGTGCGGCCGGGCCAGTCGATGCTCGTCATCGGGGTGCTTATCTTTGCCGCCGCTGGCTGGATCTATGGGCCAACCCCGGTGTTGTTCGCCCTGCTGCTGGCCTTTATCGAGAGCCGCGTGGTCGATATTGTGATCGAAGGCTTTAGCTATGCCCGCTCGGCGCTGATCATCTCGCAGTTTCCCGAGGAGATTCGCAGCGTGCTGCTGACCGATCTGGGCCGGGGCGTGACGGTGCTGGAGGGTCGTGGCGGCTACACCGGCCAGGAGAGCAGCGTGCTGATGTGCGTCGTCACCCAGTCCGAGATCAGCCGGCTGAAAAAGCTGGTCTCCGCGATCGATCCCAAGGCTTTTGTGGTGATCAGCGAGGCCGCCGAGGTGCTCGGCGAGGGGTTTCGCAGCGCCAAAGCTGCGCCTTAAAAGCCAAACACTCCGTATGAGACGAAGTGTTTGGCGTGGAGCCGATGACGAGACTTGAACTCGTGACCTACTATTTACGAAACAGTTGCTCTACCAACTGAGCTACATCGGCACAATGTATTGCTGCGGCGGATATTGTAGCATCGGGCTGGGTAGATGTCAAACCTGGCGCGTTGGTGGATCTGGGCAGGGCGCGAGACTATTTTTATTCTGTCCACGAAGGACACGAAGATCACGAAGAGTGCCAATCTAGCAATCCTTCGTGATCTTCGTGCCCTTCGTGGAATTATTGCAGCCCCAGCAGCACCCGCACCGCCTTGTAGTAGTCGACCAGGCCATCAATGCTGACCCACTCGTCGTCGGTGTGCAGGCCCGCGCCAACCGGACCCCAGCAGACCGCCGGAATCTTCACATCGCTGTAGAAGCGGGCATCGGAGCCGAAGTGTTCGCGAAATGTGGCTGGCTCCGCGCCAAGTGCGCTGGCCTGGGCCTGGCGAATCCGCTCAAGCTGCGGGTCGTCGGCGGCGGTGCGCAGCGCGGTTCCCTGCTGGCGCACGATCACGCGGGCCTGTGGCTCAGTATCGCTGGCAAACGCCCGCTCGATGTTGGCGATCACCGTATCGACGCCCTCCTCGGGAGTCCAGCGCACATCGAGGCGCAACATGCAATCGGCGGGGATGCGATTGCCGGCATCGCCGCCCTTGATGATCGCCGCAGTCACCGTGGTGCGCCAGATCGCCGCGCTCGGCGGCGGGTAGATGTCGAGGAGCCGGCGCAGACCCGCCGCCAGCCGCTCGATCGGGTTGACGCCCTCCCACGGGCGCGAGCCGTGCGCCGGCACGCCGGGCTGCTCGATCTCGATCCACAGAATCCCCTTGGCCCCGTGGCAGATATTCAGATCGGTTGGCTCGCCGGCGATAAACAGGTTGCCGACCCAGCCCTCATCGCGCAGCCTGGCGGTGCCGTGGGCGCCACCAATCTCCTCATCGGTGACAAACTGGAAGATCACGCTTGGGCGCTGGGCGGCGGGCAGGGCCGCAATATCTTTGATCAGGCGAATGTAGACGGCGCCAGCGCCCTTCATATCCTGGGTGCCCCGGCCATACAGGCGGCCGTCGCGCTCCTGCACGGTCCACTGCTCCGGCCGGGCCGGCACCACGTCGAGGTGGGCGTTGAGGATAATATCGGCCTCGCGGCGCTCATCAAAGGCCACCACCAGCATTGGGAAGCCCCCGGCATCACGCCGATGCAGCTGGACGCCGGGCAGATCGGCCAGCTCGGCGACCACCAGATCGATCACCGTGTTCAGATCGCGACTTTCCGCTGAGACACTGGGAACCGCGACCAGACGGCGGGTAAGATCAACTAATTCAGTCCGCAAATCCACAACCGCTCCTTGCTAAAACATCAGCTACTGGCAAATTATACCTGAAGGCTAAAAAACAACCGCGATCCAGGCTGGATCGCGGTCGCCTTAGTGGTGCGCTGCTCTAGCGGCCTGGTCGGGCGCCAACCTGCACCTGCACATCGCGGGTGCCACCACCCTCCTCGGCAATCGAAATCGTGATGGTATCTCCAGGAGTCGTATTGAACTCCAGAAACGAAATCAGATCGCCAGGCTCCAGGATCGCTTGACCATTGACCGCCACAATCACATCGCCCTGGCGGATGCCGGCATTGGCGGCGGGACCCTCGTAAAGTTTGGTGACCAGGACTCCCTTCGACGGTAAATTCTTCTGGCGGGCAGCCAAGCTGTTGACAGCAGCAAGTTCAGCCCCGAGTAAAGGGTGCGTATAGGATCCATTGGCGATCAAGGCCGGGACAATGCGCTTAACTAAATTAATCGGTATCGCGTAGCCAATCCCAATGTTCGCGCCTCGTCCTGAGGGATCAAGAATAAACGTATTGACTCCAACAACCTGTCCGCGACTATTAAATAGCGGCCCGCCGGAATTGCCAGGGTTGATCGCCGCATCAGTTTGCAACACACCTGGAATAGAAAACACACTGCTGCCGCCCTCATGTTTGGAAGCGCGCACGGCGCTAATGATGCCAGCGGTGGCAGTGCGGTTTTCGCCAAAGGGATTACCAATCGCCAACACCATATCGCCAACCCGCAGCACACTCGAGTCGCCAAGCTCGACCGGAAAAAGGATGCTTGCGTTGGGATTGCGAACCTTCACAACCGCCAGGTCAGCATCCTGATCAAATCCGATGACATCGCCGACCTCCGCCTCGCCATCAACGAACTGGACGATCACTGCCCCATCGCTGCTGCCAGCAATCACGTGATAGTTGGTCACGATATGCCCAGCGGTATCGACCACGAAGCCGGTCCCAAGCGACTCGCCCTGGCCGCTGGAGACATCAATCCGCACAACCGAAGGATTGCCCTTGCTAAACACGGCCGCAATCGTGTCGCTATAGGCATCGGCACCACCCTGGCCAGCGGGGCGGGTTTGCGGGGCATCAGCGGGAGCATCGGGCGGGAGCTGCGCGAGCGAGGTCGGCAGCGGGCGGCTCTGGGCGGCATCGGCGGTAGTTGGGCGAGCGGTTGGCGACGAGTCGGACATATCACAGCTCGCCATAAAGATAATGCCGATCAGAATCCCACTCAACAGCCAGCCCAAACGATCACGAGTATGCATAGGTCCTCCAAAAGTACCGCTGAACGACCATATTCTGGTGGTCAACTACGGCCAGTATAGCAAACTCAGGGCCAGAGCTAATGTTTGGAGTGGTACACTGCTTGCAGAGCGAGGGCGAATGAATGAAAGGGAAACTGATTATGCCAACTCTTCAAGCGGGCCAGCTGATCCCAAACTTCACTCTTATGAGCGTGGATGGCCAGCGGATTAGCCGCAGCGACTATCGTGGCAAAGCCGGCCTATTGCTGCTGTTCCTACCGCCAGCCGATCAGCAGACTGCGGATTATCTGGGGGCGCTGGACACGACAGTTGCGGGCTGGAGTCGCGAGCAGCGGGCGCTGGTCATCGCCAGCGACGGGCTGCCAGAGCTAAATCACAGCATTGGGCTGCGTGATCCAGAACATACCGTGCGACAGCAATTCCTGGGTAGCGCGGCGGGCGGCTGGTTCATCACCGATCGCTACGGCGAGCTGTACGCGCAGGGCAGCGCTGCCGCAACCAGCGATCTGCCAAAGCCCGAGGAATACACCGAGTGGATGGAATTTGTGGGCATGCGCTGTGGGGGCTAGGGCCGGCAGCTACTCCGGCAAGCCTAGATCGGCCAGCGTGGTGGCCTTCTCCCAGAGGCTGGTCAG
>JACCRK010000283.1 GCA_013813565.1 Herpetosiphonaceae bacterium | reverse complement strand
GCTACCGCCTCGTCACCGTAGAGATCTCGTAGCCCTGCGCTACTGAGCTATGCCCAAATCTATAGCGCCAACGCGGCCGCATCGACTGGCAGCAGGGCCGCGCCGGGCAGCTGCCCCAGCTGATCGGCGAGCAGCCGAATGGCCTGGTTGATCTGCTGGCGGTCGTGGGGCTCGGGGATGCCGCGCACCGCGCCACGGGCGATCATCTGGGTGTGGCGCCACAGCACACCGGCGCGGGCCGGGTCGGCGGTGGCCTGGGCGATCTCGTGCAGCGTTTTGAGCAGGCGCAGGGTTACCGCAACCTCGCCGCTGGCATACTGCCGAATCGGCCCAAACGCCCCGTCGACCATCTGCTCAAACGTGACGCCCTGGGCGATCACCCGTAGCCGGCCCTGGTCATCGTAGCGATACAGCTCCGGGTCGCTGCGCTGGGCCGCCTGCACCAGCACATTGCCCAGATAATCGATCGCATTGAGGGCCGTGCTGGGATCGTTGACGGCTGGCGAGATCGCCTTGAGCGCAATATCGACCAGCTGGCGAATGCCGAACAAGATATCGTCGAACAACGTGCGCTCGGTGCCAATCTCAAACACATCCTGCAGGGCCTGAGTCTCGGTTGCGCTGAACTCGCGCTCGGGCCAGATCCGCAGCAGGCTATTGCCCTGTGGCACAAAATCCCCAATCTCCCGCTCCAGCCGAATCAGCAGATCGTACTCGCCGGCCAGGCGCAGCAGCGCCTCGGGGTCGATCGCCTGGATGTAGCCCGCCTGCGCGGCGGCGATCGGCACGCCCGGCGTGGCTGGCAGCTCGGGCTCGGCAGCAGCGATCGCCGAGGCTGGCCGGCCAATCTTCTCAGGGAACAGCTTGTCGAGCAGGGCGACCGTCTTTTCACCGGCGCGTGCGACAATCGTGTTGGCCTGGATGGCCTCGGCGATATGGTGAATAAAATAGATAAAGGTGCTGATGCTGGCCAGCGTCAAAAGGATCGCGACCAGCGTCGAGACAACCGGCACAAACACCCGGTTTTCGGTGTCGCTGATCCGACCAAGCACCAGCAGGCTATAGATAAAGGTGCCGATGAAGATCCCCAGCACATACTGCGAGGCTGAGTCGCGCATGAAATTGCGGATGATACGCGGGGAAAATTGCTGTGAGGCCAACACCAGCGCCACCATGATGATCGAAAACGTCACCGTGGTGACCGTCAGCATCGAGCTGGTGATCGATGACAGCAGTGCGCGGGCGTCGTCGGCGCCGGCGTTGAGCAGCGGAAAGCTGGTCAGCTCCAGCGCCTGATCGGTGGCCACCATCGCCACCGCCAGCCCGGCGGCGGCCACGCTCAGCAGGGTGGGCCGAAACCACAGCGAGGATTGCAGGCGGTCCCAGCGGGCTTGGAGCTCAAGGTGGATTTGCATAGTGAGCCTTCATCTAAAGATTTGCGCGGCAGATAGCTCGCTGCGACACAACCACGTTGAGTCCCAGACGTTATCCCGCCAGCGCACCTGTCACCATTACCTGAGGACAGCGAACCGCATGTGGGTTACGCCGGGCGACTCTAGCACACGTGTCTGTTCCAGCTTCACCGGCTTAATCTGGTCAAACAGGCGCAAGCCGCCGCCAAGGAGCATTGGCACGATATGGATCTGGAGTTCATCAATGAGTCCGGCGTTAAGCAATTGCTGCGCCGTCGCGGCGCCCCCGGCCACACAGACAGATTTCTCGCCAGCCGCCTCTCTGGCCTGGGCTAGTGCGCTTTCGATGCTATCGACAAAGATAAAGGATGCCTCGCCATTCACTATCGTTGGCCGAGCTGTGTGCGAAAGGACAAAGTGTGGCACATGGTAGGGCGTATCAAAGCCTTCCGGCTGCTCGCCAAATGCCCGGTTGCCGAGGATCATCGCGCCAATCGTTTCGAGCAGCTCATCGATCACAAAGGTTGCGTTGCCGGCAGGCGCGAAGTACCAGTCGTGCAGCCCGCTATCGGTGTTGTCAGGCCCGGCCACGAAGCCATCCAGCGACATCACCATATCCAAAAATACGGTTCCCATACTAACCTCCTTACCTACTGACTCGTGACAGTCTAGCCTCCTGGGATGACAGCGGCCGTCACAACGGCGTTGCGGCCGGTGGGCGAGCCTAGTGCCTGGCTCCCGCCCGATCTGAGCTAACCAATCTGGCGGTCCTTCTCCCAGAAATTGGCCCGCTGGGCGGCAAACCAGGTCAGCAGCGCCGCCGCGCCGGCGACGCCGTTCACGGCGACATCGCAGGTCTCGCGCACCACCTCGGGCGTCTCGGCGCTGAGCACCCCGATCGCCAGCGTCTGCAGGCCGGCGGCGCGGGCGTAGTGCAGCGTCATAAAGCCATCGACATCGGTCGTATCATCGCCGAGGAAGATCGCGCCATCGAGCGCGTCCTCGCGCAGCAGATCGGCCAGCGCGGTGCCTTTGTTCAGCTGGAGCGGCGGGCGCAGCTCGTAGATCATTCGCCCTGGCCACAGGCGCAGCCCGTGGTCCTGACAGATCGCGGCCAGCCAGGTTCCGAGCAGCGCCGCCGCCGCCGCCTGGTCCGCGGCCAGCCGATAGTGGACCGAGGCGGTCACGCCTTTGTTCTCGATCAGCACGCCGTTCGGCAGGTCGTAGTGGGCCAGATCGGCCAGCGCCGCCGCGATCGCCGCGACGTAGGGCACGGCGGCCGGGGCCGGCATGGTCACGCCATCGGCCCACCACTCCAGGCCGTGGTTGCCGATGTAGCGCAGCCCATCGAGGCCCACCATGGCCTGGGCGTCGGCGGCCGCCCGCCCGGAGACCGCCGCCACCCGCGTGGACGAGCCGACCAGCCGCTGCAGGGCGTCGCGACAGGCGCGATCCACCACGGCGGCAGCGGGGGTGGGGGCGATCGGGCTGATCGTGCCATCGATATCGGTGAACACGCCGAGCCGCTGCACCCTCAGTAGCGGCTCCAGCGCGCCCCGCACCCTGGGATCCAGACTATTCCTCATCCATTCCCCTCCAGCCGGAACCAGTAGAAGCCGTGGGGCCCGAGCGTGAGAAAGTAGGGCAGATCGCCGATCGCCGGAAATGGCGTGTTGCCGATCATCTCGACCGGGCGCATGCCATGGAGGCCGCGCAGGTCAAGCTCGACCGGCTGGACAAAGCGCGACAGATTGTTGACGATCAGCACCAGCTCATCGTTGTAGCGGCGGATATAGGCCAGCACCTTGTGGTTCTCGGGGTACAAAAAGGTAATATCGCCGCGGCCAAACACCTGATAGCGCTTACGGATGCGAATCAGCCGCTTCATCCAGTTGAGCAGCGAGCTGGGCGTGCGCTCCTGGGCCTCGACATTGACCGCCTGGTAGCCATAGACCGGGTCGGCGATCACCGGGCTGTAGAGCAGCGCATAGTCGGCGCGCGAGAAGCCCGCGTTGCGGTCGCCGGTCCACTGCATCGGCGTGCGCACCCCGTTGCGGTCGCCAAGATAGATGTTATCGCCCATGCCGATCTCGTCGCCGTAGTAGATGATCGGCGAGCCGGGCAGGGTCAGGAGCAGGCTGTTGAGCAGCTCAATCCGGCGACGGCCGTTGTCCATCAGCGGCGCCAGGCGGCGGCGAATGCCCACATTGATCTTCATCCGCGGGTCGGCGGCGTACTCGCGGTACATATAGTCGCGCTCCTCGTCGGTGACCATCTCCAGGGTCAGCTCATCGTGGTTGCGCAGGAAGATCGCCCACTGGCAGCCCGCGGGGACAGCGGGCGTGCGCTTGACGATATCGACGATCGGCCCGTGGTCCTCCTGGCGCAGCGCCATGAAAATTCGCGGCATGACCGGGAAATTGAAGGCCATGTGAAACTCGTCGCCATCGCCGAAGTAGGGCAGCACATCGTCGGGCCACTGGTTGGCCTCGGCCAGCAGAATGCGCCCAGGATAGCTCTCATCGACATAACGCCGAATCTGTTTCAGAATATCGTGGGTCTCGGGCAGATTCTCGCAGCTGGTGCCCTCGCGCTCGATCAGATAGGGCACGGCGTCGGCGCGAAAGCCATCGATGCCCAGATCTAGCCAGAACTTGATCACCTTGAGCATCTCTTCAAGCACCGCCGGGTTGTCGTAGTTCAGGTCGGGCTGGTGGCTGAAGAAGCGATGCCAGTAGTAGGCCCCGGCCACCGGGTCCCAGGTCCAGTTGGAGCGCTCGGTGTCGGTGAAGATAATCCGCGCGTCGCTATATTTCTGGTCGGTGTCGTTCCAGACATAGAAGTCGCGCAGCGGCGAGTCGGGCTGGCGGGCGGCCTGAAACCAGGCGTGCTGGTCGGAGGTGTGGTTGAGCACCAGGTCGGTCATCACCTTCAGGCCACGGACGTGGGCGGCCTCGATAAACGTGACCACATCGCCCAGCGAGCCGTAGGCCGGATGGACCGTGTAGTAGTCGGCGACATCGTAGCCATCGTCGCGGCCGGGCGAGGCAAAAAACGGCAGCAGCCAGATACAGTCCACGCCCAGATCTTTCAGATAGTCGAGTCGCTCAACCAGGCCGCGAAAATCGCCGTTGCCATCGCCATTGCTGTCGTGAAAAGCGCGGACATGGAGCTCATAGAAGATCGCATCCTTGTACCAGTCGGTTGTTTCCAATCGGTGCTCCTTGTATACACGTGTCGAAACTCTGCTGCACAGCCTGTGCCATGAGTCTGGCGCAGACTGTGCGCCCATTATAGTTGAAGCGCGGACCTGCCTTCGTCTTTCAGGCCAAGGCAAGTCGGCCGGATTTTGGGGCTGGAGGCATGACTGTTGCAGTGGACATGCGGCTGGATGTATATTTGGAGGTTACCCCTATGACTCTCGTGCTGATACTCATCATGGTTCTGCTCTTCATTCTACCCGTCGGCTTCATCATTTTTTTGATTGTCAGAGGGCTGGTGCAACGGTCGGAAAACAACCGCATGCCCGTGCTCTCAGTGGGGGCGCGAATCGTCGCGAAGCGCACGCAGACGGGCGGAGGCAAGTATGTTTCAACCAGCTACTATGTTACGTTCGAGGCTCCCACCGGCGAGCGCCGCGAGTTCGTGGTGAGCGGCAGCGAGTACGGAATCTTAGGGGAGCATGACACGGGCATGCTGACCTACCAGGGGACGCGCTACAAGGGCTTCCAGCGGGCTGGATTCCCCCCTGGCGGCTTTCAGAATCGGCTTCCGTAAACTCTGTCGGAGGACGGCCAAGCTGGGTCACTCGGCAATAATCGAAGTTGTAAAGAATCCATTAAGAAGACTATTGTATAATCGGTTTCAATAGTTGATTATTCATCATCGCCTGGACCGCATCACTATGCTGTCCCCGCTCGCCGGTCATGGTTTCTTTTTGAAAGGATGGTCTGTTCAATGCAACGACGATTTTCCAAGCTGATTATCAAGCTGGTCATGGCGGTCACGTGTCTGGGTCTGGTCTCGGCGCTGATGGTGCAGCCGGCGGCGGCGGTGGCCAGCTGGCCGGTGCTGCGGGTTGGCGACTCGGGGCCGAATGTCACCACGATGCAGTATCTGCTGCGCCACCGCGGCTACTCGCTGACCGTTGATGGCGCGTTTGGAACCGGCACCGACACCGTCGTCAAGCAGTTCCAGACCGCCAACGGCCTGACCGCCGACGGCATCGTCGGGGCCAACACCTGGAGCAAGCTGGTCGTCACCCTGGATGTGGGTGCCAACAATAACGCCGTCCGCGGCCTACAGGTGCAGCTCAACAAGTATGGCTACAACCTGACCGTCGATGGCGCGTTTGGAACCGGCACCCAGAACGCGGTCAACGACTTCAAAGCCAAGCGCTATCTTGGCGGCGGCTCAACCGTCGGCGCCACCACCTGGCAGGAGCTGACCGGCGGCACAACCGGCGGCGGCGGCACCCGCGCCCAGCTGGCGGCCACTATTCGCGACAGCAGCCGGATCGGCCTGGCGACCAGCCACCCATCGGGTGTTCTCGACAATGCCACCCCGCGCCAGAACATCGTCGACACCGCCAACGGTGGCGCCGCACGACGCTCCTCCTACGGGACCGCGCCCGGCGGCACCGTGTTCCTCGACACCCGCATGCTGAACGGCATGATCACGCTGTCCAGCTCGTGGAGCTACTATGTCACCTCGATCGCCGGCGCCTCCCACAGCGCCACCTCGCGCCACTACGACGGCGTGGCGGTTGATGTCGGCAGCATCAACGGCAGCCTGGTCAGCAGCTCGAACCCCTACCAGAGCGCCTTCCGCAGCAAATGCGCCTCGCTGGGCGCCACCGAGGTCCTTGGCCCCGGCGACTCCGGCCACAGCGGCCACATCCACTGCGCCTGGCCGCGCCCATAGTCGTTCGCGGCGGCAGCTTGACGTCAAGCTGCCGCCGCATTTTAGTTTTAGCGCTGTTTGATACAGGCAATTGGAAAGGGGTCTCAATGCTACGGTTGTGGATCGGACGGACGCTGGCGGTGGTGGGGATGCTGAGCCTGGCGGCATGTGGCTCGACATCAGCGCCGCCGAGCCGGCCGGCGGAGACCGTCGGAGTCGCCCGGATTGCGCTGGTCCGCGATCCGCTAAACCTGGCCGATCTGTGGGTCTCCGATATCGATGGGGCGCAGAGCCGGCTGCTGGCCTCGCATGTCAGCGGCCCGGTCTGCGCCAGCGCCGACCGGCTGGTGTACACGACGGTCGATCAGGCGGGTCTGGCCCGGCTGCAGCAGCTCGATCTGACCACTGCGGTGTCTGCAACGCTGGTCAGCGACGCCGAGGCCGCCTTCGCCCAGCCAACCTGCAACCGCGAGCAGGTGGTGTATGTGCGCCGATCGTATGAGCTGGTCGACGATGAGCCAAGCCAGGCCGTGGTCTGGCGCACCCCGATTGAGCGCCCGGCCGCCAGCGTGCTCCACGGCGACAGCGAGAGCGGCGCGCTCAACCCGCGCTGGTCGCCTGATGGCAGCGCGCTGGCGTTTGAGATCCTCAACGAGGAGATTCTGGCGATTATGCAGGCCGATGGCGTGCTGCGCCGGCTGGAGGTCAACGGCACCTTCGACTGGTCGCCCGATAGCCGCAAGCTGTTGGTCGCCACCCTCCCCGGCCCGGCAGGACCCAGCCAGCTGATCACGATCGATCGTACCACCGGCACCACCGCGACCCTGCTCACCGCGCCCGCCGCCGACCTCTACGACCCGCGCTGGTCGCCCGATGGCGCGACGATCGCCTTTGTGCAGCGCACCTACGCCTCCGGCCGGGGCGAAATCATGCAGATGCCGGCCAGCGCGGACGCCGGCGCCCAGCCGTTGACCAGCGACCTAGCCTATGACAACTTCGACCCGCAGTGGTCGCCCGACAGCACCGCCCTGCTGTGGACCCGCAAAGATGCCGCCGAGACCCGCTATGCCGTCTGGACCCTCCAGCTGCCCGCCGCCGCCCCGCGCCTGGTGGCCGACAATGCCTGGTGGGGGCGCTGGGTGCCGTAGGGGGTAGCAGCTGGCAGCTGGCAGCTAGTAGGTAGCTAGGGGAGTGGTCGGATACTTTGAGGTGGGTTCGGTTGGCTGAGCCGGTCGGAGCCAGACATCTGGGCTTCGACCGGCTCAGCCAACGATCATCAATCGATGGAGGTGCAGCTAAACCAGCCGATCTCCGATCCCCGATCCGTGATCGCCGACCTCCACCCAGGACCCGTTGGCGGCGACCGACTGGTGCAGGGCGTCGAGCAGCCGCTGGATGTGCAGCCCGTCGGTGAAGGTCGCCCCTGGAGCGAGCGCGGTCTGATCGCCGGCGGCGTAGGCCCGCAGCGCATGGCCGAGATAGACGGTGCCGATCGGGAACGGGCCGTCGATGCCGGCCGGGATTGCGACGCTGTGGGCCGGAGTGCGATCCTGCCACTCGCCGCCGCGCCGGGCCACGTGCAGGCGGCCACCCTCGACCCGCAGCGCCCCGGCGTCGCCGTGGACCGTCAGAGTGTCGGTTTCGCTGACCGCGCCGACCAGGCTCATCACCACCGAGCCAAAGCCGCCATCGGCGAAGCGCAGGCTGGCGGCGGCAAAATCATCGCTGGTGACCGCGCGGGTGCCATCCTCGAACGGCCGCTCGGCGATGAAGGTTTCCAGCGTGCCGCTAACCGCAGCGATCTCGCCACAGACAAAGCGCAGCGTATCCAGCTGATGTGAGCCGATCGCCCCCCAGACCCCGCCGCCCTGATCCTTGTCGCTCCACCAGCTCCACGGCCGGGTCAGGTCGGCGCGCGAGGGCTGGACGATGCTGCTGACAACGTGGCGCACGATCCCGATCTCGCCCGCCAACACCGCCGCCCGCGCCGCCTGCCAGACCGGCAGAAAGCGCAGCTCGTGGTCGATCAGCGCGAGCTGCTGCGGTCGGGCCTGCGCCGCCGCCAGCATGGCCTGGGCCTCGGCGGCGACCAGCGCGGTTGGCTTCTCACACAACACGTGCTTGCCCGCCTCCAGCGCGGCGACCGCGAACTCGCGATGGGTGGCCGGCGGCGTGACGATGCTGATCAGGTCGGCAGCGCTGGCCAGCAGATCGCGCCAGCTGTCGAAGGCCGGAATACCCAGCCGTGCGGCCTCCTGGCGGGTCTTCTCCATGTTCTGCGCGGCGATGCCGACGATCTCCAGGCCCGCCGCTTGAAATGCCGGGACCTGCACCCGCGTGCCCCAGCCGGTCCCAATAATACCTACTCGCATTGTGGCTCCTAATTTCTACGGGCCTCGGTCTCGCCGTGCCGCAAAATTGCCTGGAGCTGCGCGTGGCTCTCGGCAATTTCGCCACGCGGCAGATCGCCGGCCTTCAGATCTGTATCGCTCAGAGTGAGCAATGTTTCGTACCATGTCACGCCCTGGATAAGACTCTCACGCTCGAACTCGACCGCTTCCAGCCAGCTGAACAGCGCATCCTCGGCGCGGGCATGCTGATGCAGCGCCGCATACACCCGCCAGATATCGTCGAGCGCCGGTGGCTCCAGCTCGTACTGCTCCAGGGTGGCCAGCAGATCGGCGGTGGCCTGGCGGGTTTCGCTGGGCAGCGAGCGGCCGGCCCGAACCAGCGCGCCGTACAGCAGCAGCGCCCGCTCATAGCGCCGATAGGCCTCGTCGGTGTGGTGCAGCCCGGCGTGAAAGTCGCCCTCGGCGGCCAGCAGCGTGGCCAGCACCGCACATTTATCGGCGTCAAGCTCGCCGTAGGTCTGAACCAGGTTCAGCAGCCCGTCGTCGGGCAGCAGGTCGATGAACTTGCTGTTGAGGCTGAACAGCTGCCCGTAGGCCTTCTCAACCTCGTCCAGCCCATCGTCGTAGCGCCGCAGCTGCTTGAAGCGCAGCACACGGCGCCAGATCATCCCAAACTGTTCGATCAGGCGCAGCAAATAGTCTCGTGGCATTGGGTCTCCAGTCGAGCCTGCCACAGCGTTGCAGGCCCAGAAACATGCTTAATCTGATCCACGAAGGGCACGAAGTAAGCCAGATCCGACACCATTCGATTCTTCGTTCTGGCTCTCCATCACGATCAAGCGGAACGGCTTGGTTCCGCTGATATGGACCTTCGTGAATCTTCGTGCCCTTCGTGGATCAAAAAGAGATTCTCCGATCGCTACAGCTCCAGCTGGGCGGCCAGCTCGGCCGGGTCGGTGGTCGGGCTCTGGCAGGCGTGGCGGATGCAGACGTAGGCCGTGGCCTTGCCATCGCGAGTCGGGCGCTCGGCCAGCAGCGGAATGGCCTCCGCCGCCGCATCGTCGCTGGGATCGCGCCCGGCGACAACGTTGTTCGGCAGATAGCGCCGGTAGACCTCGGCTAGCAGCGCCTGCGTGTCGGGCGCGTCCAGCGCGCCGACGATGGCGATCTCCCGTGGCTCGGACAGAGCGAAATCGGCCGCCGAGAGCAGCCGGCCGAACGCGCCGGGCAGCTGGGCCATCCCGCCGCTCAGCTCATCGAGGACGGACTGGGCGAACTGGCCGTAGTCGGGGCGCTCAAGCAGCAGCGACAGGCGCAGCAGCACATCAACCGCCACCGATGTGCCCGACGGCGTGGCGTTGTCGTAGATCTCGCGCGGGCGGGTGACCAGCTCCTCGTGGTCGGCGGCGGTGTCGAAAAACATCTGGCGCTCGGCGTCCCAGAAGCGCTCGGTGATCGCATCGGCCAGGCTCACGGCGGCATCGAGCCAGCGGCGGTTGAACGTGGCCGCGTACAGCGCCAGCATGCCATCGGCCACATTGGCGTAGTCCTCCAGGTAGCCGTTGAGCTTGGCCTGGCCATCCTTGTAGGAGCGGTGCAGCCGATCGTTGACCAGCATTTTGCTCAGCAAAAACTCGCCGTTGCGCTCGGCGACCGCCCGGTAGTCGGCGCGGCCAAGCACCCGTGAGCCGATGGCGAACGCCTTGAGCATCATCCCATTCCAGGCCGCCAGAATTTTCTCGTCGCGGCCGGGGCGCTCGCGCTGGCTGCGCACCGCCAGCAGCGTGGCGCGAATGGCCACGATCTGCTCCCACAGCGCCTCGGGCGTCAGGTTGAACTCCCTGGCCACCAGCGCCGGATCGCGCGGCACGCTCAGGATCGAGCGGCCCTCGAAGTTGCCGCGCTCGGTGACATCCCAGAAGCGCAGGGCCAGCGCGGCGTCCTCCGCGCTGAGCGCGGCCTGGATCTCGGCGGGCCGCCAGATGTAGAAAATGCCCTCCTCGCCCTCGCTGTCGGCATCCTCCGAGGCGTAGAATCCGCCGTCGGGGCTGGTCATATCGCGGGTGATGTACGCGAAGGTCTCCTCGGCGATCCGCCGGAAAAATGGATCGCCGGTGGCCTGAAAGCCCTCCAGGTACAGCTGGGCCAGCAGCGCATTGTCGTAGAGCATTTTCTCGAAGTGCGGCACCAGCCAGTAGGCGTCGACCGAGTAGCGGGCAAAGCCGCCGCCAAGCTGATCGTACATGCCGCCGTTGGCCATCGCCCGCAGCGTCTGCTCAACCTGATGCAGGGCGGTCTGATCGCCGGAGCGCCGCCAGTGGCGCAGGATCATCTCCAGCATCATGGCCTGGGGGAACTTGGGGGCGTTGCCATAGCCGCCAAAGCGCTGGTCGAACTGGCTCATCTGGGCGGCGGCGGCCTGGCTGAGCAGGCGGCTGTTCAGCGCGGTGCGGGGAATCGCCAGCTCGCTCAGCTCCTGGAGGTGGCTGCGCAGCTGCGCGGCGCTCTCGCGGACCTCGTCGGGGCGATCGCGGTAGGCGGCGGCGACGCTCTGCAGCACCTGGGGAAACGATGGCAGCCCGTGGCGCGGCTCGGGCGGAAAGTACGTGCCGCCGTAGAACGGCGCGCCGTCGGGGGTCAGAAAAAGCGACATCGGCCAGCCGCCCTGGCGGGTCATCGCCTGGACAGCGGCCATATAGATCGAGTCAAGGTCGGGCCGCTCCTCGCGATCGACCTTGATGCTGATGAAGTTTTCGTTCATCAGGGCGGCGGTCGCCTCGTTCTCGAAGCTCTCGTGGGCCTGGACGTGGCACCAGTGGCAGGCCGAGTAGCCGATGCTGAGGAAGATCGGCTTGTTCTCGGCCTTCGAGCGGGCCAGCGCTTCCTCGCCCCAGGCGAACCAGTCGACCGGGTTGTGGGCGTGCTGGAGCAGATACGGGCTGGTCTCATCGATCAGCCGGTTGGTAAACTTCGGCGGTCCGTGTATGGGCTTGCTCATTGCCACTTCTCCCAATCCAACCCTCGATCTACCCGAAGATTAGATATATTAGTTGACATAAAATAAAAGAACGTAATATTGGCCAGTGCTGAGACACCTTCAAAAAGTATACCACGCGACGTTTGCCCGGCCCTGGTTGTGCTATGATTCAGCCCGACAGGCACGCCTGACCATCGTCAAAAAATTGGCACCATCAGCTTCCTAATAGTGTGGAGGACCCCATGCAGACAATTGGCATCGTCTACAATCCGCTGGCCGAGGAGACCGCCCAGGCGGGCGAGGATCTGGCGGCCTGGCTACGGGCGCGTGGGCAGCACGTCTGGCTGGGAACCTCGCAGATCGGGCGCGACCAGCAGGCCGAGGTCGGCGGGTGCGAGCTGCTGCTGGCGCTTGGCGGCGATGGCACGGTTCTGCGCACCGCCCGGCTGGCCATCCCCCACAACATCCCGATCCTGGGGGTGGCGATGGGCCACCTGAGCTTTATGGCCGAGGTGACGCTGGAGGAGGTCCGGCCGGGCCTGGAGCTGCTGATCGGCGGCGGCGGCTGGTACGACGAGCGCAGCCTGGTCCAGGCGCGGATCCTGCGCGGCGGCCAGGAGATCGCGGTGGAGACGGCGCTCAACGAGGTGCTGCTCTCGCGGATCGACGGCCCGCACGTGGTGCATGTGGCGGTCGAGATCGACGGCATGCCGCTGACGATCTACCACGCCGACGGGGTGATGGTGGCGACCGCGACCGGCTCGACCGCCTACGCGCTGGCGGCCGGCGGCCCGGTGCTAGACCCGCGCTCGCACTCGCTGGTGCTGGTGACCGTCGCCGGCCACCTGACCAACATCCCAGCCCTGGTGCTGCCGCCCGACGCCGTGATCACCTGGAAGCTGCGCTCCCGCCACCCGCTGGCGCTCAACATCGACGGCCAGATGATCTATCCCCTGGAGCAGACCGACGAGATCGCGATCTCGCGCTCGCCGCTGGCCTGCCGCTTCGCCCGCATCCACCCGCGTGCCCACTTCTACGAGACGCTGACCCGCCGGCTGCGGCGGGAGTAGGGGACTGCCCTCACCCCGGCTGCTGATGCAGCCACCCCTCTCCCAGTGCGCGGGAGAGGGGAAGAAGCCCAGGAACGCCGGGTAATCAAGTAATATAGTGATACCGGGTTTCAGCAATTACCCCTTTCGTATTCACTAAAAGATGGTTTATTAATCCACAAACTAAATTTTAGGGGGTCCAGGGGGATGAAAACCCCCTGGGTTTTCATCCAGGGGAGGGACCGGGTGCCCCCTGGGCGGGAGGCGAATCACAAGAAACCAAGCTCTGCCAAAAACACCACCAAGCTCTGCCAAGAACACCACCTAAACCCTGGCAAGCCACCAAAACACCCATTATCACAGCGAAACCACCTCAACCCTGCCAAGCCACCAACGCCCCGGCCCTGAAACGGCAAACCGCGCTATAATGCCCTCCACTCACCATCAAAATAAGGAGCAAGATATGGCCCTTCTTCCCTCAACCTACATCGCCGACATCGCCGACCACATTGGCGAAAGCGTCCGGCTGGCCGGCTGGGTCTACAACAAGACCGAGAAAGGCAAGCTGGTGTTTATCCAGCTGCGGGACGGCACCGGCGTGATCCAGGCGGTCGTGTTCAAGAAAAACATCAACGAAGAGGTGTTTGAT
>JACCRK010000372.1 GCA_013813565.1 Herpetosiphonaceae bacterium | reverse complement strand
GGCCAGGTGCTGGCCAAGCCCGGCTCGATCAAGCCGCACACCACCTTCAAAGCCGAGGTGTACGTGTTGAAGAAAGAAGAGGGTGGGCGCCACTCACCATTCTTCCCCGGCTACCGGCCGCAGTTCTATGTGCGGACCACCGACGTGACCGGGGCGATTACGCTGCCCGAAGGGGTCGAGATGGTGATGCCTGGCGACAACATCCAGATGCAGGTTGAGCTGATCATGCCGGTGGCGATTGAGCAAGGGCTCAAATTCGCCATCCGCGAAGGCGGCCGCACCGTGGGCGCTGGTGTCGTAACCCAAATCATTGCCTAGACCAGAGTTGACTGGCAGGTGTGGCAACGTCACACCTGCCTTCTTTTGCGCTTCAGGAGTATGACGTTGGCAAAGCAGAAAGTTCGCATTCGCCTCAAGGCGTATGATCACAAAATCTTGGATCAATCGGCGCGTCAAATTGTCGACGCAGCGGAACGCACGGGCGCACTCGTTGCTGGCCCGGTACCGCTGCCAACCAAAATCGAAAAATACAGCGTCATTCGCTCGCCGTTTATTGACCGAGATAGCCAGGAACAATTCGAGATTCGGACCCACAAACGTTTGATTGATGTGATTGATCCCAGCCAGCAGACCATCAATGCATTGATGAAGCTAAACTTGCCCGCTGGTGTTGATATTGAAATCAAACTCTAACGGCACTAGCCGTCGGAGGCATAGCCAATACGGCTGGCAGTGTGCCAGATGCCCCGCACGCTATGTAAAGGAGTATCTATGATCTATGGTATTTTGGGTCGTAAAATTGGCATGACCCAAGTATTCACCGAAAAAGGTGAAACGGTTCCAGTTACCGTGATTGAAGCCGGTCCGTGCGTTATCGCGCAGCTACGCACCAAAGACCGTGACGGGTATGAAGCAGTCCAGATTGGTTTCGGCGAGATTAAGCTCAAGCGAGTAACCAAGCCGGAGCAAGGCCACCTCAGAGCTGCTGGTCGTCTGGTACGCCACCTGCGTGAGCTACCAACCACCGACCTGAGCAGCCACACGGTTGGCGATGTTGTGAATGTAGATATTTTCACATCAGGCGAAAAAGTTGATATTGCTGGGACAAGCAAAGGGCGCGGATTTGCTGGTGTGGTCAAACGCCACGGGTTCCGTGGTGGTCCATCGACCCACGGTCAAAGCGACCGCCACCGTGCGCCAGGCTCGATCGGCTCGGGTACGACCCCAGGTCGAGTTTGGAAAGGCATGCGTATGGCAGGCCGCATGGGCAACGAACGCGTCACTGTCCAAAATCTTGAAATTGTTGAAGTTGATGTTGAACGCCATTTGTTGTTGGTCAAAGGTTCTGTACCGGGTGCCAAAAACGGGTTGCTGATGGTTCAACGGGCCAAAAAAGCCACGAAGAAATAGGAGTTGTAATCATGGAAGCCAAGCTTTATAACCAGGCCGGTGGTGAAATCGGCACGCTTGAGCTGCAAGACTATATCTTCGGCATCGAGCCAAACGTTCCCGTGATGCACCAGGCCATGGTTCGCCAACAGGCGAATGCACGCTTGGGAACCCACAGCACCAAGACTCGTGGCGAAGTAAGAGGCAGCACACGCAAACTGTATCGTCAAAAAGGTACAGGCCGCGCTCGACAGGGTGCGATTCGCGCCCCCCATCACTCCGGTGGTGGTGTAGTTCACGGGCCAAAGCCCCGCGACTATACCCAATCGATGCCGCGTAAGATGCGCCGTTTAGCAGTGCGCTCAGCATTGTCGGCCAAATACGCCGAGGGTGAGATTATCTTTATTGATGATTTGGCACTCTCAACACCACGCACCAAAGACATGGTGGCGATGCTGGAAAACCTTCCCACCAAAGGCAAGAAAACCCTGATTGCCCTCGGTGAGCACAACGTAAATCTGGCGCATTCCGCCCGCAACTTGCCTTATGTCAAGACGTTGCTGGCCTCATACCTGAATGTCGTCGACCTGCTGACCCACGATACCTTGATTTTGCCCACGTCGGCCCTCAATGTTGTTGAGAACCTTCTGGGCAAGCAGCAGGAGAGCAACTAATGAATGCACATGATATTGTGATCCGCCCTGTCATCACCGAAAAAAATACCACGTTGATGGAGCAAGGCAAGTACACATTTGAAGTGGCACAGTACGCCAACAAGCCGATGATCAAGCAGGCCATTGAGCAGCTATTCGAAGTTCGGGTTCAGGCCGTGAACACGATGAACGTCAAGGGCAAGCTGAAAAGCCGCCGCACACGCGGTGGGATCACCAGCGGCTACAAGCGGAATTGGAAGAAAGCAGTTATCAGTGTCGCTCCTGGTGAGCGGATTGATATCTTCGAAGATCTCTAGGAGGAAGCCTGTGGGCATCAAACGCTATAAACCGACCTCACCTGGTCGGCGCGAAATGACCGTCTCGACTTTCGAGGAGATCACGAAGTTTACTCCCGAGAAGTCGCTGACTGAGCCACTGAAGAAACATGCTGGCCGCAACCATCACGGGCACATCACTGTACGGCATCGTGGTGGTGGACATAAACGTCGCTACCGCTTGATTGATTTCAAGCGTAAAAAATATGATATCCCAGCGCGCGTTGCCGGGATTGAGTACGATCCCAATCGCTCAGCCAATATTGCGCTGTTGTTCTATGTCGATGGTGAAAAACGCTACATTCTGGCCCCCCTGGGGCTGAAAGTTGGCGACATGCTCATGGCGGGCCCGAATGCTGACATTCGGGTTGGCAATGCCCTGCCGCTGGCCAATATTCCCATCGGTTCACAGATTCATAACATTGAACTAACCCCCGGCCGGGGTGGCCAGCTTGTGCGCAGCGCAGGCAACACCGCCCAGCTGATGGCCCGCGAAGGTGACTATGCCACCGTTCGTCTGCCATCTGGCGAAATGCGCTTGATTCATACCAAGTGTATGGCCACGATCGGGCAGGTAGGCAATATCGATCATCAGAACATTGTGATTGGTAAGGCCGGACGCAACCGCTGGTTAGGCCGCCGCCCAGTCGTTCGTGGTTCAGCAATGAACCCGGTTGACCACCCCCACGGTGGTGGTGAGGGTAAAGCACCAACTGGTATGAACCCCAAAACCAAATGGGGCAAACCAGCCATGGGCAAAAAGACCCGCTTCAACCCACGCACTGATAAATTTATCGTGCGTACACGCAAACAGAAGTAAACAAGATGTGCCATGCCACGCATGGCACATCGGGAAAAGGGCGGAGCGCAATCCGCCGCTGGAGTGGGTTGCGATAACTCACTCAGCGCCTTCTCCCTCGTCCGTAGCGCAGCTACAGAACTAAAGGAAGGAATTAATGTCACGCTCAACCAAAAAAGGGCCTTATGTAGACGTTCGGCTGCTAAGCCGCGTCGAGATTATGAACAAGGCCAATGAGAAACGCCCACTGAAAACGTGGTCCCGCGACTCAACGATCTTCCCGCAGATGGTTGGACATACCATCGCAGTTCACGATGGCCGGCGCCATGTTCCTGTATACATCAGTGAGAATATGGTTGGCCATAAGTTGGGTGAGTTTTCGCCGACCCGCACATTCCGCGGTCACGGCGGCAAGAAGGCCGACAAGCGCGGCAAATTGAAGTAGGAGGTCGCAATGAACGCTAAAGCAATCCTGCGTAACTTCCGCATGTCGCCGCAAAAAGTTCGGCTGGTTGCTGACCTTGTACGCGGTAAGCCAGTCGCCGAGGCGCTGGGCATTTTACAGTATCTGCCGCACAAGGCAGCACCTGAAATTGCCCGCACCATCAAATCGGCTGCAGCTAATGCGGATCATAATTTCCAAATGTCGCCCGAGGATCTAGTTGTCAAAACGATTTTCGTGGATGCCGGGCCGATGCTGAAACGCTACATGCCGCGCGCCCGTGGCCGTGGCGACCGTATCTTGAAGCGCACATCGCACATCACCGTAATCGTTGACGACGGAGAAGTATTGTAAGAAGTCGGCAGTACGAAGTACGAGTTGCAGACGCTGTTGTTCAAACTTCGTACTTTCAGATTTCTTACGTTCAATAAGGAGGATCTCTTGGGTCGTAAAGTACATCCAGTAGGTTTCCGCCTCGGCGTGATCAAAGATTGGCAATCTAAATGGTTCGCTGAGCGCAACTATACTGAACAACTGCACCAGGATCTGGCCCTGCGCCAGCAAATCGCCCAGGAGCTGGCTAACGCCGGCGTCGCGGGCGTCGATATCGAACGTTCGGCTAACCGTATCGAAGTGACGATTCATACCGCTAAGCCGGGCATCGTCATCGGCAAGCGTGGCGCCAACGTCGATAATCTGAAAACCCGGATTGAGACCACCACGGGTAAAAAGGTGAAGCTGAACATTCAGGAAATTCACCAGCCCGAGCTCAATGCCTACCTGGTTGCCGAAAGTGTTGCCGAACAGATCACCAAGCGTGTTTCCCACAAGCGGGCCATGAAACAGGCGACGCAGCGGGCCATGCGGCTGGGCGCACAGGGTATCAAAATCAAGTGTTCAGGTCGTCTAGGTGGGGCTGAAATGAGCCGGTCACTCTGGGAGCGCGAAGGTCGTGTGCCGCTGCACACCCTGCGCGCCGACATCGACTACGCACAGGTCCACGCACATACCACCTTTGGCCGCATTGGGGTCAAAGTGTGGATTTACAAGGGCGAAGTATTCAATAAGCCAATTGATCGCAGTGCTACAGTGGCCGCACCAGCGGAGGCACCTCGCGCAGGTGCAGCTAACACTCGTTCGGGCAAGGGGTCGTAAACCATGTTGATGCCCAAGCAAATGAAGTATCGGAAACCGCATCGGCCACGCAGCATTAAAGGCGTTGCCTATCGCGGCTCGAAAGTCTCATTTGGTGATTATGCGCTGATGTCGTTGGAAGCCGGCTGGATCAACAGCCGCCAGATTGAGTCAGCTCGACGTACGATCACCAACTATGTCAAACGTGGTGGCAAAGTTTGGATTCGGATTTTCCCTGATCGTCCGATCACCCAGAAGCCAGCTGAAACCCGCATGGGTTCTGGTAAGGGCTCGGTCGAATTTTATGTCGCGGTCATCAAGCCGGGACGCGTTCTGTTCGAGATCAACGGTGTTCCCGAGGATGTCGCCCAGGAGGCAATGCGCCGTGCTGCTCAGAAGTTGCCCGTCAAGTGCAAATTCATCAGCCGCGCTGCGTTGGAGGTTGGCAATGAAGGTTAATGAATTGCGCGATCTGAGCAACAGTGATCTGGAAAAATTGATCAATGATATCAAACAAGAATTGTTCAATATGCGTTTCCAGAAGTCAGTTGGCAAGCTGACCAACACTGCTCGCGTGCGAACCATCAAAAAAGATATTGCCCGCGCCAAAACCATCATTCATGAGCGGAAACTGGCAGCGGAGGGACAATAATGAACGAACATCTAGCAACTGGCACCCGCAAGCAAAAAGTCGGGCGCGTCGTCAGCAATAAAATGAACAAAACGGTCGTGGTTGCAGTCGACTATCTGCGCCCCCACCCGTTGTACCGCAAGACGGTGCGCAAAACCAGTAAGTTCTACGCACACGATGAGAACAACGAGTGCAATATCGGCGATCGGGTCCGCATCGAAGAGACGCGGCCCTTGAGCAAACAGAAACGCTGGCGCGTATTGGAAGTGATCAATGCGAACCGCAGCGAGAGCCTTAACGTCTTGCGTGAAGATGTGGTAACCCTTGCCACTGACACACCTCAGGAGGCCTAGTCGTGATTCAGCAAGAAAGTCGGATGCGCGTCGCCGACAACACGGGCGCAAAAGAACTGCTCTGTATTCGCGTTTTGGGTGGCACCAAACGTCGTTATGCCAGCGTTGGCGATACCATTATCGCCACCGTCAAGCAGGCCAATCCCGGTGGCTCGGCCAAAAAAGGTGAAGTTGTTCGTGCTGTGATTGTGCGGGTCAAGAAGGGCTATACGCGCCCAGACGGCTCAATGATCCAGTTCGATGATAACGCCGCCGTGATTATCAACCTGCAGGGCAACCCGCGCGGGACCCGCATCTTTGGCCCAGTCGCCCGCGAGCTGCGCGATAAACAGTTTATGAAGATTATTTCACTTGCGCCAGAAGTGTTGTAAGAACATTCACAAAGGCGTGGTACAATAGTCGCTTGCAAGTAAATTGCAAAGCATTAAAGTCGGAGGCATAGCATGCACGTCAAGTCGGGCGACGAAGTGATCGTAATCAGTGGACGCAACAAAGGCCAAAAAGGCCGGATCAAAACTGCGCTGCCACAAAAAGAGCGCGTCGTCATTGAAAATGTCAATATTGTTAAGAAACATGTCAAGCAAATGGGCAACCGGCAGGGTGGCATTCTCGAAGTAGAAGCAGCTCTGCACGTCTCCAACGTTATGTTGGTCTGTCCATCGTGCGGCAAAGCGTCACGGACCGGTCATCGCATTAATGACGCGGGCAAAAAAGTGCGCTTTTGCAAAGCCTGTAATGCGAACGTAGACTAAGTAATAAATAATCAACCCTAGCTGAAGCAATTCATCGATTGTTGGTATTTATTCAATCTGGGCTGGCGATGCGAATTCATTCAGTTGATCATGCGATCATTGACATCGCCGAACCCCAGCAGCGAGGACAGAATGGCACGACTTAAGGATTTGTATTTCAACACCGTGGCTCCCGGATTGATGAAGGACTTCAACTTCAAATCGCCGATGCAGGTACCACGGCTGACCAAAATCGTCATCAACATTGGTTTGGGTGAAGCGCTGCAGAACCCTAAGGCTATCGAAGCCGCCATCGGTGACTTGACGATGATCGCAGGCCAGAAGCCAGTGGTCACACGGGCCAAAAAATCACTGGCCGCGTTTAAACTCCGCCAGGGCATGCCGATTGGCGCCATGGTGACGCTCCGCAACGAGCGTATGTACGATTTTTATGATCGGTTGGTCAACCTGGCGCTGCCACGTATCCGCGATTTCCAAGGTCTGAGCCGGAAATCGTTTGATGGCCGTGGCAACTACAGCATTGGTGTTCGGGAACAAATTATTTTCCCCGAAATTGACTACGACAAAGTCGACAAAATTCGTGGACTAGAGGTGGCGATTGTTACCACCGCCCCAAACGACGAGCAGGGCTATAGCCTGCTGAAGGTCCTGGGGATGCCGTTTCGTGATTAGGGTTGTCTAGGCACTTCGGTGAACCAGCAACCCACATTGGGAGGCCACATAATCTATGGCTAAGAAGTCTATGATCGCCAAGGCGAATCGCACACCGAAATTTGCGGTACAGCAGCACAATCGCTGCAAACGCTGTGGTCGGCCTCGGGCGTATATGCGAAAATTTGGTATCTGCCGCATTTGTTTCCGCGAGCTAGCCAACCAAGGGCTGATTCCGGGCGTAACGAAATCAAGCTGGTAGAACCAGGAGGACGAGCAACGTGAGCGTAAATGATCCAATAGCAGACATGCTGACGCGCATCCGCAATGCGGGAATGGCGCGGCATCAAACGGTGACGATTCCGCTATCAAATATTAAGCGGAACATTGCTGAAATTTTGCAGTCCGAGGGCTATATTAAGAGCTTTGAAATTCAAGAAGGCACCCCCTTCTCGAACCTCGTGCTACAGCTGAAATATGCGTCGAACCGCCAGCCAGTGATTACTGGATTGAAGCGAGTAAGTCGCCCCGGCCTACGTGTTTACAGCAAGCGCGATGATATTCCGCGCGTCCGTGGCGGTCTCGGATTGAGTATCTTGTCAACCCCCAAAGGCCTGATGACCGGCGATGCCGCCTGGAAAGATGGCGTGGGCGGCGAAGTGTTGTGTTATATCTGGTAACGAGGAAAGCGGCCTCGGCCGTCATCACTCGTGGAGGAAAATAGTATGTCACGTATCGGTAAAAAACCGATTAGTGTTCCAGGCAACGTCACCGTCAGTGTTGATAGCACCAACGTTGTGACCGTCAAGGGACCAAAAGGCACGCTGACGGAGCGTATTCCTGCTGAAATGACAGTTGCCATCAATGATGGCACCGTAGAGGTAGGTCGTCCCAGCGATAGCCGCCAGCATAAAGCCTATCATGGCCTTTCACGCACCCTGATCGCCAACATGGTTGAGGGAGTGACGAACGGCTTCCAAAAGGTGCTGGAGATGAACGGTACGGGCTATCGTGCCGCTAAAGATGGTAAGATTCTAGTATTGTCGCTTGGCTTCTCCCACCCGGTTCGGGTTGAACCCTATGAGTCGGTGGAACTTGAAGTTGGCGAACGTAACTCGATTATTATCAAAGGCCCGAACAAGCAGAAGGTCGGCGATCAAGCAGCCAATATTCGTAAGCTGCGTCCACCGGAACCTTACTTGGGCAAGGGCATCAAGTACCAAGACGAAGTTATTCGCCGTAAGGCTGGCAAAGCTGGCAAGAAGTAGGATGACGTAAGGGCGTACGTTGTATGTCCCTACAGGAGTTTGATTATGTCGAAATTCACATCCCGCCAGTTACGCGCACGCCGCCACACGCGGTTGCGCGGATACTTGAGCGGCACGCCAGAGCGCCCACGGTTGAATGTATTTCGCTCTGGACTTCACATTTATGCTCAAATTATTGATGATATTGCCGGAAACACCCTGGTGTCGGCATCAACCATAGACACCGAATTGCGCGGCCAGTTTGTTGAACAAAAGAAACTGGACCAGGCAACACTGGTTGGCAAAGCGGTTGCTGAGCGCGCGAAAGCCGCCGGTATCACCAAGGTCGTCTTTGATCGTGGTGGCTACAAATATCACGGTCGTGTCAAAGCCGTCGCTGACGGTGCCCGCGAAGGCGGACTCGAATTTTAGGAATCTACTCATAGTGCTTGCACTGTGAGCACATAACCGGAGGCAATGTGGCGAAGCGAAACCGATCAAACGCCGAAGAGATGGAAATGGACGAACGTGTCGTTCAGATCAATCGTGTCTCGAAGGTCGTCAAAGGTGGCCGCCGCTTCAACTTCAGCACGGTAGTTGTTGTCGGCGACGGCAATGGCAACGTTGGCATGGGGATGGGCAAGGCCGCCGAGGTTCCCGAAGCGATCCGTAAGGGCGCCGAGGCAGCCAAACGTAATATGATCAGTGTGTCGGTAGTTGGTACGACAATCCCGCACGAAATCAAGACCTGCTTTAAAGCATCTGAGGTGCTCTTGAAGCCTGCTTCGGCAGGTACCGGCGTTATCGCTGGTGGTGGTGTGCGTGCCGTACTGGAAGCTGCTGGCATCAAAGATGTATTGACGAAATCATTGGGCAGCAATAACCCGGTGAATGTGGTTCGCGCAACATTAAAAGCGTTGTCCGAACTGCGCTCACCGCAGGAAGAAGCCCGCCGTCGTGGTCGCCCTGTTTCGTCGTTCCGTCTGAGCGGACAAAATCGCGCCGAACTCAGCAAGGAGAACTAAACAACATGGCGACGTTACGCGTTACATATCGCAAAAGCACCATTGGCTATAGCCAATCACAAAAAAACACGGTGCTCTCTTTAGGCTTGCGCAGGCTCAATCAAGTGGTGGAGCTTCCAGATACTCCATCAGTGCGCGGGATGCTCTTTAAAGTAAAGCATCTCCTCACTGTTGAGGAAGTACATTCCACCACGGAGGGCCAGCAATGAAATTACATGATTTGAAACCAGCACCAGGCTCACACCGCAAAGCAAAGCGGGTTGGCCGTGGGCATGGTTCGGGTAAAGGTAAAACATCGGGCAAAGGTATGGGTGGGCAAAAGGCTCGCTCAGGGCCGAACCCATACCCGCACTTCGAGGGTGGACAAAACCCGCTGGTGCGTCGTATGCCATACAAACGTGGTTTTACTAATATCTTTCGGGTGGAATACACAATCGTCAATCTGGAGACGTTGGCGGACTGGAATGGCGGCGAGATTACCCCTGAGTCACTCCGTGATGCCGGGTTGATCAAAAATCTCAAACAGCCAGTAAAGGTCTTGGGCGATGGAGATGTGGCTGCCGCATTACAAGTGCGCGTTCACAAAGTCAGCGCCAGCGCCCGCTCGAAAATCGAAGCTGCGGGCGGTAGCATCCAATTGATCGAGGCTGAAGCTTAACGATGGTCGTGTAATGGTACGTGAAATGGTGTAGGGACACAGCGGCGTTGATAGTTACCCATTGCGGGTGCAAACGCCGCTGTGTCCCTGCCATATCCCCATTATCCATTGCCGTCATTGCACAAGGAGACTAATCCATGCTACAGGCTGTGATCAACGCGCTGAAAATTCCCGAACTACGGCGCAAGATTCTTTTCACCCTCGGTATGTTGGTGCTATTTCGCTTTATCGCTAATGTTCCACTCCCGAAAGTCGATCCAGCAGAACTTAATCGCCTATTTAGCGGTGATAGCGCACTTGGCGATCTGGCGAACTTGCTCAATTTGCTCTCAGGTGGTGCGCTCAGTCAGTTCTCAATTGCTGCGATGGGCGTGTATCCGTACATCACGGCTTCGATTATCATGCAGCTCCTGATTCCTCTCATTCCAGCGCTTGAGCAGTTGAGCAAAGAAGGAGAGCAGGGTCGCAACAAGATTCAACGCTACCAGTACTACCTGACGGTACCGCTGGCCTATCTCCAGGGATATGGGCAGACGCTCACCATCAACAATCAAGTGCGGTTGTTTGGTGATTTCAACTTCAGTATTACCCAGAACTTTCTGCCAACTTTTTCGCTGTTGACCTTGATGGTTGCAGGGACAATGTTGTTGATCTGGATGGGCGAGCTGATTGATGAGCGTGGCATTGGTAATGGGCTTTCGATCATCATTTTTGGTGGTATCGTTACAGCTCTGCCCGGTATTATCTATCAGTCTATCACTGCTTCACAGGGCGGCGGCAATGTGATTGGCGGCATTCTACTGCTGCTCGTAACGCTTGCAACCGTGGTTGGAGTTGTGCTGTTGACTGAAGGCCAGCGGCGCATTCCAGTACAATATGCCAAGCGCGTGCGGGGCAACAAAGTCTACGGCGGCCAGTCAAGCCATTTGCCACTCAAAGTCAATATGGCCGGAATGATCCCCTTGATTTTTGCCCAGAGTATCTTGATCTTTCCCAGCACGATCGCATCATACTTTTGGAACCCAAATGCAGTTGCCGGTGAGAACGGAATCGGTAATCGAATCGCCGGATTCTTTGTGAACAGCTTTGGACCAAATGGGCTGGCATTTACCCTGGCGATGTTTATCATGGTTGTCCTATTCACCTATTTCTACGCGCTGGTGCTCTTCAATCAGCAAAACTTGCCCGAATCACTACAGCGTAATGGTGGATTTATTCCTGGTATTCGCCCTGGGCGCAATACTGAGATCTATCTGACCAAGGTCTTAAATCGAATCACGCTGATTGGTGCCCTGGGCTTAGGAATCGTGGCGGCGCTACCCTATTTCGTCCAGCAACTGACAGGGTTATCAATCGCCTTCAGCAGCACCGGTATTCTGATTGTAGTTGGCGTTGCCGTGGATACGATGCGGCAGCTTGAGGCGCAGATGTTGATGCGCAACTATGAAGGCTTTATCTCACGATAAAAGGGGCATGGGCAACGTCGCTCATTTGCTTTCAAGGTCGACTCATCGAGGAGCAAAGTCATATGAACATCATTTTGCTTGGTTCGCCCGGCGCTGGTAAAGGTACACAGGCAACGGCATTGGAAGAGGCAACCGGGATGAAGCATATCGCCAGTGGTGATATGTTTCGGACTGCAGTCAAGGAAGGAACACCGCTGGGCAAACTGGCTCAATCGTATCTTGATAATGGTGAGCTGGTGCCTGATGATGTTGTGATTGGGATGGTGCTAGAACGTGTAACTCGACCAGATTGCGCTAACGGAGTAATCTTCGATGGGTTTCCTCGCACCCCTGAGCAAGCACGGGCATTGCAAGAAGCTTTACAAAATCACGATGATTGTATCAGTGCAGTTTTGCTCCTCCATGTGCCTAAAGAAGCCCTGATTCAACGTGTGATTGGGCGTTGGACTTGCAGAAATTGTCAAGCTGTATATAATACATATTATTTAGCACCGCAGGAAGCGGGCATTTGCGATGAGTGCGGGGGCGACCTGTACCAGCGTAGTGATGATAATCTGGAAACGATTAACCATCGCCTTGAAGTGTATACAGCCCAAACGATGCCGTTGGTAGCTCACTATCGCCAACAAGGTATCTTACACGAAATTGATGGGCAGGGTGATGTCAATGAAGTTACTGTGCGTATGGTGCAGGCAATGACATTGGCAAATCCCTGCTAAACGTGCGTAAAGAAGTACGTTATCGACAAATAAAGCCGCAGCAAAGCTTTGTTCTGGAGATAACATACTTTTTACTTTCTCAGTTAAGGAGTTGTATGGCCAAGAAGAAGGATGTCATTGAGGTCGAGGGCGTTATTACTGAACCACTGCCAAATGCAATGTTTAAAGTTGCGTTGGACAATGGGCTGGAAGTACTGGCCCATATCTCTGGGCGAATGCGAATGAACTATATTCGTATTCTCAAAGGTGATCGTGTGCTCGTTGAACTCTCGCCCTATGATCCAACTCGTGGCCGTATTACTTATCGGTACAAATAAGTACGAAAACTCCTGCTACCCACAGCTTCTACGCCAGTGGCGAAGAGGTTCGGGTGGTTGTGTGTCTAGTAGGATAGCGAGGTCGTTCGATGAAAGTTCAACCATCTGTTAAGCCCCGCTGCGAATACTGCCGGGTCATTCGCCGCAAAGGGATTGTTCGCATCATTTGCAGTCGTACGCCGAAACACAAACAACGGCAAGGCTAAAGGAGTTTCGCATGGCACGTATTTCTGGTGTCGATGTTCCACGCAATAAGCGTGTAGAGATCGCCCTGACCTATATCTATGGAATTGGGCGTACAACCAGCAACGAGATTTTGGCCCGCACCAAGATCAACCCTGATACTCGGGTTAAAGATCTGACCGAGGAAGAGGTTATTCGCATTCGTGAGATCGTTGATCAGGATTACACGGTTGAGGGCGATCTGCGCCGTGCAGTTCAGATGAACATCAAGCGTTTGATGGACATTGGCTGCTATCGCGGTATTCGCCATCGTCGTGGCCTGCCTGTTCGCGGTCAACGCACCAAAACCAATGCGCGCACTCGTCGGGGTAAAAAAGGCGCAGCTATTGGTAAGAAAAAAGCAGCGAAGAAATAATAGCGCTTAGCAATTAGCGCCGTGCAATCGATACCCATGTTGCTAACGGCTAATTGTTACTAACTACTTGGTATTTTGGAGGATTTCAATGGCTAAACAGGCTAAGACGGCTGCAGCCCGCCGCCCGCAACGTGGTCGACGACGCGAACGGAAAAATATTCCACGCGGTCAAGCTCATGTTCAGGCGACTTTCAACAACACTATTGTCACAATCACTGATCCAGCCGGCAATGTTGTGTGTTGGGGCAGCGCTGGGGCAGCAGGCTTCAAGGGCTCGCGTAAAAGCACCCCCTATGCCGCGCAGGTAACCGCTGAGCAGGCTGCTCGCAAAGCAATGGACAATGGTATGCGTTCGATTGAAGTGTTCGTAAAAGGCCCAGGTGCAGGCCGTGAGTCAGCAATTCGCTCGCTCCAGTCGGCAGGGTTGTCAGTCGTCGCAATTACTGATGTGACGCCAATCCCACACAACGGCTGTCGTCCACCAAAACGCCGCCGCGTCTAAACCCAACGTGTGCAGGATGAAGCGCGACGGTTCCCACATGTGGACGTGGGAGACGGTGTGTAAACTGCTAGAAAAGTCAGAAGTCAAAAATCAAACTGATTCGTTAGGCAAATACCACAGATTTGCCCCATCTGCCAGCATTGCTGCGGCTGGGTTTTGATTTTTGACTTTCTATCTGAATTAAAGGAACATCGAAAACTATGGCTCGATATACAGGCCCTGTCTGCAAACTTTGCCGACGGGAAGGCGTAAAGCTGATGCTGAAGGGCGAACGCTGCTTCGGCCCCAAATGTGCAATTGAAAAGCGCAATTATCCACCTGGTCAAACTGGCTCAGGCTATCGCCGTCGCCAGGCCTCGGACTACGCGATGCAGCTGCGCGAGAAACAAAAAGCCCGCCGCATCTATGGTGTTCTGGAACGGCAGTTTCGCCGCCACTACGCCATGGCAGCACGCAAAAAGGGCGTCACTGGTAAGGCCCTGCTGCAAATTCTGGAGCGCCGTCTCGACAATGTGGTGTACCGCCTGGGGTTTGCCGACTCACGTTCACAGGCCCGCCAGCTGGTCAATCACGGTCACTTTACCCTCAATGGGCGTAAAACTGATATTCCATCAGCCCTGGTAAGCGTTGGCGATGTGGTTGGGGTACGTCCCGAGAGCCGCAAACGCGCCTTCTTCAAGGATCTCGAAGAAAGCAAAGTGCTGACCAAAAAGGCAATCCCCGGCTGGTTGTCACTTAACGCTGCCCAAATGCAGGCGACGGTTCAATCGTTGCCCGAACGCGACGAACTGGAAGTTGCGCTCAATGAACAATTGATCGTTGAACTTTACAGCCGCTAATGAGGGAATCTATCGGATTACAGTCCCAGCAGGAGGCGGATAAGTGTTAGATATTGCAATGCCCAAACTTGAATGTGTCCAGGCGGCTGAGAACTACGGGCGGTTCAAAATTGAGCCTCTGGATCCAGGTTACGGCCATACGCTGGGCAACGCGCTCCGCCGGGTTTTGTTATCATCAATTCCTGGCGCAGCCGTGGTTAAGATTAAGATTGACGGCATCTTTCACGAGTTCTCGTCAGTGTCCGGGGTTAAAGAGGACGTCACCGAGATCGTCCTCAATGTTAAAGGTATTCGCCTGCGTTCATACGCTGAACGTCCGGTTAAAATGATTTTGTCCAAGAGTGGCGCTGGCCCTGTGCGTGCAGGCGATATCGAAAGCCCCTCAAACGTCGAAATTGTCAACCCGGATCACTACCTGGCGACGCTTGATAACGATGATGCCCGTCTAGACATGGAGTTGACGGTCGAGCGGCATCGCGGGTACTTGCCCGCCGAAAATCGCGACCCGGTGCCGATCGGCGAAATCCCGGTGGACGCAATTTTCACGCCGGTTCACAAGGTCAACTATGTGGTTGAACACACCCGTATTGGCGGTATGACCGACTTTGACCGTTTGTTGCTGGAAATCTGGACAGACGGCACCGTTAAACCAGGCGATGCATTGAGCTATGCAGCACAGGTGTTGGTGCAATATTCCACCACCATTGCTGAGTTCAACCGTTTTGATGACGATCAAGAACCAGTGACGGAAACTGGTGGGCTGGTCATTCCAAGCGAGATCTACGATCTGCCGATTGAGGAACTTGATCTCTCCACCCGTACCTATAACTGTCTCAAGCGTGCCGACATTACGAAAGTTGGTCAGGTGCTTGAGCTCGACGAAAAACAATTGCTGGCAGTCCGTAACTTGGGGCAGAAGTCTATGGATGAAATCCGTGACAAACTGATTGAGCGCAATCTGTTGCCAACCCTGCCACAGAACTCTGCCATCTTAAACACAAATCTCGCTGCAACCCAATCCGTTCCGGAGTTGGATAGCAGTGTTAGTGAATAAACGAGGAGCGCCATGAGACACCGCGTGGCTGGTAAAAAAATGGGCCGTCCAACGGCTCAACGTAAAGCTCTCTACCGTAGCTTGATGATCGCTATTCTCGAGCATCGCGGTATCACAACCACCGAGGCCAAGGCTCGCGCCGTTCAGCCAGAGGTGGAGAAACTGATCACTTTGGGCCGACAGGACACCGAGCACAATCGCCGAATGGCGCTTTCCAAACTGCATAGCAAAGATGCAATGCATCGGCTATTCACCGTCGCTCCAGCGTATGCTGATCGACCGGGTGGGTTTACCCGCATTGTAAAGCTGGGCTTTCGCAAAGGTGACGCTGCTGAAATGGCGCGGATCGAGCTCGTTTAACAATTGACGATGAGTCGGACAATTGCGCTGTGCTTCGAGTATGCTGGAACAGCATTTGTCGGTTCACAGTGGCAACGGGAAGGCCGGTCGGTTCAAGCCGAGCTTGAGGCCGCCTGGACACGCCTGACGGGCGAAATACACCGCTGGACGTTTGCAGGTCGCACCGATGCCGGTGTCCATGCCCTGGCACAGGTCGCCCATATTCAGAGCGAAACCGCGCATAGCCTTGATACAATTGTTCGGGCGCTCAACGCGCTTACGGGCAAGGATATCAGTATTCATGAGGCGTGGGAGATGCCTGGCAACTTCCACGCTCGGTTTAGCGCTCGCCAGCGCGCCTACCGCTATCTGTTGGATGTTCAGCCAACTCCTTCGGCGGTCCTGGGTGAACGGGCTGTGTATGTCAAGGCTGCGCTGAATACCTCAGCAATGCAGCTGGCATTAGATAGTCTGATCGGCACCCACGACTTTGCGGCCTTTACTGGCGCTGGACACGAGGGTTCAACAGTACGGGAATGCACCGTCGCACAGCTTGAGACGGTCAGGCTGTTCGAACGATCGCTGCTCGTGATTCATTTGCGGGCAAATGCTTTTCTGAAGCATATGGTCCGCAATATTGTCGGCACGGTGTTGCTGGTTGGAACTGAACGAATTTCGCTTGAGGAGTGGACGGCAATTTTTGCCAGCCACGATCGCCGCAGGGCGGGTCCAACTGCTCCGGCACACGGACTGTACCTTGAAACAATATGCTACGATCCAACGTTTGCTCCGCTTGCAGCTAGCACGCGCTGGGATGGGACCACATATTGGCGAACATATCCAAAAGTATAGAGATTTATGGCAAGGATTGAAAGATACTTTCATCCAGACTACGTTCTATACTTTTCAAAATAGCTTGGTATTACGAATTACGCCGTATGACGATTAGTCGCACCGACGTAATTGATACATTTGAAAAATGTGAGTTACGGGTTATGAACATGACTGCGTTTCATAATTCATAACTCATAATTCATAATTTCAAGAGGGTTCTTACATGAAAACATATCACCAGAAGGCATCAGAAATTCAGCGAAATTGGCTGATTGTTGATGCTGACAATCAGGTGTTAGGTCGCCTGGCAACCCAGCTGGCCACCCTGATTCGGGGCAAGCACAAGCCAACGTACACCCCATCAATGGACGGGGGCGATTTCGTCGTTGTCGTTAACGCCGAAAAAATCCGCGTGACGGGTGATAAGGCCAATCAAAAGATCTACTATCGCCACAGTAACTATCCCGGCGGACTCAAAAAGACGCCCTACAAAATTATGTTGCAGAAGCACCCTGAGCGGATTATTCGGATGGCGGTCAAAGGCATGTTGCCGCGCAATCGCTTGAGCCGCCACATGCTCCTGAAGCTAAAGGTGTACGCAGGCCCAATTCACCCCCATACGGCCCAATCACCCGAGCCCTATGCGCTGAAAGGTTAATGACGATGAGTGAACAACAACGCTATTTTCAAGGCACTGGTCGCCGCAAAACCGCTGTCGCACGGGTTCGTTTGTATCCCGGTACTGGCGAATTTGTGGTGAACGGTCGTACCTCGCAGGAATTTTTCGGTGGTCGTGCCCTATACCAGCACATTATTCGTGCTCCTCTGGCTGTAGCCGGCCTGATGGACTCGTTCAATGTCCTGGTCAAGGTTCGCGGCGGTGGTTTCAGCGGCAAAGCTGACGCCGTGCGCCTCGGTGTGGCCCGCGCTCTGGTTGATTCTGATCCAGCGATCAAGCCAACCATGCGCCAGAATGGCTTCCTAACCCGCGATGCCCGCAAAACTGAGCGTAAAAAGCCAGGTCTGGTCAAGGCCCGGCGCGCCAAACAGTACACCAAACGGTAATTCCGCCTGGTGTGCCGACGTCCAAAACCCCTCCCCTATCCCAGGGGAGGGGCTTTTTGATATCTTGGGGAGAAACAATGAAGCTCTATAAAGCCAAAGCTCCAATGCGGATTGGTTTTTTCGGCGGTGGCACCGATGTAAGCCCCTATGCCGATCAGTTCGGCGGCAAGGTGCTGAACTGTACCATTGATAAATATGTCCGCTGTATGCTCAAGCCGAACGGCGGCGAGGGCATTACAATCCGCTCGCTGGACCTATCCGAGGTCAGTCGGGTCATGACGGGCCGGGAGTGGGATGGCAAGCTATCGCTGCCGCAGGCGGTGCTAGACGCCCACCCTGAGATCAATGGCATCGAGATTACGATGTTTAGCGATGTGCCGCCAGGATCAGGGCTTGGCTCGTCGTCGGCATTGGTGGTCAGCATGCTCAAGCTGCTGGATAGCGCCTATGGGTTACATCTCGATGCCTATGAGATGGCCGAGCTCGCCTATCGCATCGAGCGCGTCGACCTTGGCATTCCTGGTGGCCGCCAGGATCAGTATGCCGCTGTGTTTGGGGGCATGTCGGTCTATCACTTTGGTGGCAAGCAGGTGATTGTTGAGCAGGTGGCGGCCAATGATGGCGCTTTGTTCGAGCTCGAATCGTGCCTGATTATTGGCTACGTGCGCGACCGGCTGCTGCTGACCCATAATCTGGTGAATGATCAGGTGCGCCGGGTGACTGAGGGCGAGACAACCCG
>JACCRK010000362.1 GCA_013813565.1 Herpetosiphonaceae bacterium | reverse complement strand
GCGCTCCAGCAAACCTTCAAGGATCTCCCGCCGACGATTTTTCGGGCCAAAGGGATCGTCCACCTGGCCGAAGCGCCGGAGCGCCGCGCGATCGTGCAGCTGAGCGGCAAGCGGGCCTCGCTGCTGCTAGCGGAGGCGTGGGGCGCAACCCCGAAACGTAGCCAGATTGTCGTGATCGGCGCGGCCGCCGGGTTCGACCCCGCCGATCTGGAGCGCCGCTTCACGGCCTGCGTGGCCGAGTCGGCCAGCGCGCCGCTGGATCCGAGCGTCACCAGCGCCGAGTGGCTGCGAGCGGAGTCATGAAGAAACACTATCACCACCACGGCGAGCTGTCGGTGCAGACGATGCTGGAGACCAACGCCTGGTGCGATGGCGCTGAACAGGCGCTTCTCGTGGCTGGTCATCGCTCGACACTGCCGCGCCGCGCGGTTTTAAGCTGGATCGCGCAGCAGCATGGGCCGTTTACCGCCGAGGTGCTGGTCAGGCAGCTTGAAAGCGAGCGCGGCGAGAGTAGCCGGGCCACGATCTACCGCACCCTTGACTGGCTCCGCTCAGCCGGCTGGATTGCGCGGGTCCATAGCGAGGGAGCAGAGCACGCCTACGCCAGGGTGCTGCCAGGCCATCATCATCACGCGGTGTGTACGCGCTGTGGGGTGATTCTGGTGGTCGGCGGCTGTCTGCTGGAGGCGCTGGTTGGCCCCACGCTAGCGGCCATCGACTTTGAAATCCACAGCCATCTGCTGGAGCTGTATGGGGTCTGTAGCCCGTGTCGCGGAAAAAAGGAGCCAAGTTATGGCCAGCGATCATACCTTATCTAGCCCTGTGCTGGTGCTGCGATGGATATAATGTTGCTAGTCACGCTCCGGCGGGCCACCCAGGCGGATCTGGCGGCGGTGCAGCAGCTTTTTGGCGCGCTCCACAGCTTTAATGCCACGCTGGATGCCCGGTTTGCCCTGGCCGATGGCTGGGAAACCGTGCTGAAAGAGCATCTGGGGCACGCCTGCGACCACCCGCACAGCCTGACGGTGCTGGCCTGGGCCGACGATGAGCCGGTTGGCCTGCTGATGCTGGACGGACACACCGACTCGCCCCTGTTTCGCCATCGGCACTGGGCGGAGCTGGTCGCGCTGTATGTTGCACCGTCCCAGCGTGGCAGCGGGCTGGCCACGCGACTGGTCGCCGCTGGTTCGGCCTGGGCGCATGCGCAGGGCTATGATCGCGTGCAGCTGTATGTGACTCGCTCCAATCTGTCTGCCCAGCACTTCTACGTCCGCCACGGCTTCGCCCCGGTGCAGGAGGTCTGGCGGCTGGAGCTGGAGCCAAGCGACCGTCTGCCGCCGGATGATCCGGATTGCGAAGCTGTCTACGCCCACGGTCACAATCTGCTCTCTAGCCACCAGCATGTGATTGCGGTCGGCGACGAGGAGATACCAGCGTAAAATATGTTCGTGCAGCGATCAGGAATGATCACGTTGTACGCACCTGATTTTCTGATTCCCACAACGTCGCGTGGTATCCCACGCAATGGAGGATAGTAATGACCTCGCCACCATCGAACACTCTGCTCGACATCCTGATCGTCGGCGGGAGCAATGCCGGATTGAGCGCGGCCCTGGTCCTGGGCCGGGCGCGGCGGCAGGTCGTCCTGCTGAATCACGGCCAGCCGCGCAATGCGCCTTCGCCGGGCGTACACGGTTTTCTGACCCGCGATGGTACGCCCCCGGCAGAGCTGCGCCGGATCGCCTACGAGCAGCTCAAGCCCTACCCGAGCGTCACGGTGCGGTCGGGCGAGGCAGCCCAGGCCCGGCGTCACGCTGAGGGCTTCAGCGTCACAACCCGGGCGGGCGAGACCTACCGCGCCCGCGCAGTGTTGCTCGCCAGCGGGGTTGTCGACGAGCTTCCGCCCCTGCCCGGTCTGGCCGAACGCTGGGGCCACCAGGTTGTTCACTGCCCCTACTGTCACGGCTGGGAGGTGCGCGAGCGGCCTTTGGCGGTGCTATCGAACGAGCCGTGGACCTGTGAGTACGCGCTGACCGTGCGTGGCTGGAGCGACGATCTGGTGCTCCTGACCAATGGCCCCGCAGCGCTCGACGACAGTGAACGCCAGCGCTTGCTGCGCAACGCCATCCAGATCAATGAGCACCCGATCAGCCGTCTCGATGCTGGGCCAGAGGGGCAGGTTCGGGTGGTGTTTGATGACGGCAGCCTGCTTGACCGCAGCGCACTTTTTCATCGCCCGCGCCAGCACCAGGCCAGCGATCTCGCTCGGCAGCTTGGCTGTGAACTCCACACGCCCATCCCAGGCACCGAGATCATTCAGGTTGACCCGATGGGCCAGACAACGGTGCATGGTGTCTACGCCGCTGGCGATGCCGCAACGATGATGCAGCAGGCGATCGTCGCCGCCAGCGCCGGTATGGTTGCCGCAAGCATGCTCAACCGAGAGCTGCTGCAACAGGATTTTGCCTAGACAGTTGGATTCCAGGTAGGAGCATTTTCGTCGAACACCGTCCGCCGATCTCGTTGCGGCCGACTATCCCAGAACCCGGCGCTGTCAATCCGCGCATGAGCGCGTTTCCACCTTCTTCTTGCGCATGATCAGCAGGCGTTTTCACGGCGTGGCATTCCAGCCCGCCTATCTTTTGGGCTTAGGTATTTGATACTTAGTATCAATATAGAAGGGGTACTGTTCATGAAATGGGTCTTTATGCCACTGCTGGCGTTGACATTGGTCGCGTGCGGTCAAACTACGGCCACACCAGCGCCCAGCCCGTCCACACCGTCATCCGCCGCATTGATCGCGCCACTGGCTGAATCTCCGGCAACGGTTCAAAACTGTGGCGAAACTGTGAGCTACGCCAGCGTTCCCGAACGCGCCGTAACAGTTGATGTGAATATTACCGAAATGATGCTCGCGCTGGGGCTACAGGATCGGATGGCGGGGATCGGCGGCGTGTCCAGCAAAGGCGATATTCTGCCCGAATACCAGCCGGCGTTCGCTGAAGTGCCCAGCATCTCGGAGAAATATCCCACCCTGGAGGTGCTTTTAGGCGCCAACCCCGACTTTGTGTTTGCCGGCTGGAACTATGGCTTTTCCGAAGAAAAAGGGCTGACGCCAGCGGTGCTCAACGAGCGCGGAATTGCGACCTATATTTTGACCGAATCGTGCATTCGCAAAGGCGCGCGGCCGCCGATCACGATTCAGGACACCTTCACTGATCTGCGGAATCTAGGGGCGATTTTCCGCGTCGAGGATCGGGCCGCAGCGCTGATCGCGGGCTATGAACAGGATCTCGCCGCCATTCAAAGCACGTTGCCCAAACGCGACACGCCGCTGCGGGTGTTTGTGTACGACAGCGGCGAAGCCACGCCATTCACCGCCGCCAGCGAAGCCATCCCTACCAACCTCATCAGCCTGGCGGGTGGGGCCAATATCATCAACGATATCAAGGACAGCTGGGTAACGGTCGGCTGGGAAACCGTGATCGAGCGCAACCCCGAGATGATCGTGATTGTGGACTACGGCACGCCCAACGCTGAAGGCAAACAGCGCTATCTGCTCAACAATCCGGCGCTGGCGAATGTGGACGCGATCAAAAACAAGCGCTTTGTGGTGCTGCCGTATGCCGCCGCCACGCCTGGCCCCCGCAATGCAGCGGCGGTTCGCACGTTGGCCGAAGCGTTCTTTCCTGAGGAATTTCAATGAGCCAAACCCTTTCGGTACGCCGAGGAGTGCGCGTCGGACGTTTGACGACGTTTCTACGGGTTTCTACGTATGGGTTTGGCACGCTCATCGTTGTCCTCAGCCTGGTTTTGCTGCTCTCAATCACGCTGGCCGTGATGACTGGGCCGGTGCCGATTCCGGCTGGGCGCGTGTGGTCAATCGTCGGACAGCATCTCACGTCCAACTGGATCACCGTTGACTGGCCCGCGTTTCAGGACACTATTGTGTGGGATATTCGCTTGCCCCGCGTGTTGTTGGGGGCGCTGGTCGGCGCGGGGCTGGCGGTGGTTGGCACGACCATGCAGGCCCTGGTGCGCAACCCGCTAGCCGATCCGTATCTGCTGGGCGTATCGTCGGGCGCATCGGTGGGCGCGGTGTGCGTGATGTTGCTGGGCATCTCGTTGTTTGGCGTGTATTCGTTATCGCTGGCGGCGTTTGCGGGCGCGTTCGCGGCATTTATGCTGGTGTATGTGCTGGCCCGCCAAAACGGGCGCATGTCAACCGGACGGCTGATGCTGGCGGGGGTGGCGGTTGGCTACGTGCTGTCGGCGATCACCAGTTTCTTGATCTACAACGCCGACGATGGCGAGCAAGTGCGCTCGGTGTTGTTCTGGATGCTGGGCGGCTTGGGCGGCGCACGGTGGGAATTTTTGACGCTGCCGTTGGTGGTATTGGTGGTGGGAATCGCCTGGCTGCTGGGGCAAGCGCGAACATTAAATGCGCTGCTAGTTGGCGAAGAAACCGCCGCCAGCTTGGGGGTCGATGTCACCCGTTTTCGCAAACACACCTTTGCGCTCACCTCGCTGCTCACCGGTGTGCTGGTTGCGGTGAGCGGAGGAATCGGCTTTGTGGGGCTGATGCTTCCCCATATTGTGCGGCTGCTGGTTGGCACCGACCACCGCCGCGTATTGCCGGTTGTGGCCTTGGTGGGTGCGATCTTCCTGGTGTGGGTGGATGTCCTGGCGCGGACGCTGGTTGCACCCGAAGAAATGCCATTGGGCATTATCACTGCACTGCTTGGCGCACCGTTTTTCCTGTGGTTAATGCGCCGTAATAGCGACGCGCTTGGTGGTCGCCAATGAAAGTACATGTTAACGATATATCCTGGGGCACCGCCACGCAGCGCATCATCAACGCCATTTCGCTGGATGTCACACCGGGGACGTTGGTCGGCATCCTGGGGCCAAACGGTAGCGGC
>JACCRK010000352.1 GCA_013813565.1 Herpetosiphonaceae bacterium | reverse complement strand
TGGATGCGCTCCGGCAGCGGTTAGGGGATGTCTTTCGGTCGTATACGGACGCGATGCTCCAATCGCTCACGGGCTATCCCTATTTCGTTGATGCCGTCAATGCACTGTCTCTATAGCTGAATGGTATGACCGGCCGGGACAGCGCCACCGCCACGTCGTATTGGGACACCGCCTACAGAAGCTTGATGCGCATGGGGAATTTACTTTTGACCACTTTAAGAGCTTAGTTTCATTGCTTTATATGTGTTTATTATATTCTTATGAACATCAAGGACACGTAACTCTTGAAGCTCTACTCCTCGCGGTGCATCTAAGAAAAAAGTTTGATTAGTAATCTGTTTGGTTATAATGGAACCATCACTATATGTAGCCGAAACAAAAATAGCATTTGAATCGATAACTTGACCAAATACAATAAATTCAGATCCGACATTTACGCTATCATATATTATCTTTTGTGGAATATGATTACTTCCAGAATTTTTACTTGTATCTATTGTCAGATTATTATTGACCTCTTTAATAAAGGCTAGACCAATATTATGAGTATCAACAGGATTAGGGTTGTTTTCAGTATTATTTTGACTTATAAACCGGTAGATGACAATTTCTCCTTCTTTCATATTATCTATAGATAGTAATTTAAAATCGTCTATGATTATTCCTGAATCAGGTGATTGAAGTGAACTCCTGATAGTTTCTTCAATAGTTTGTGGCCGAAGTGTGGGTAAAACATTATTTTGACATCCACTAAACAACATCAGTATTATTCCTAAAGTCATAATTTTCCTGATCATATCTCAATCCTCCTTCCTGGTAGAGATACCAATTGTACATTAATATTGGTATATAGATACATTAATGGCTTATTTGCAAAAATTGGTTGGATCTAAAAACCTATTCACTGTTACAAAATTCTAGTAAAAGGCAGGTAATTTCAGCACCGAAATTTTACTAGCATTTTGTCTGCCATGATAGTATGGACAATAATGAACACTAAACCTCGCCCCTGGATTGCAATTACAACTCAGCATTGAATATGAAGCATAATCGCGCTCCCATACGCCACGAACAGTGGCTCCCCTCGCCCGTTCTGGGCGAGGGGTTGGAGGTGAGCAACCTGGTCGGCACCGGGAGGCGTCCCCGAGGCGAATCATAAGCAACCGATGGCTGAAGCGGGAACGCATAAGCCCTGACGGCTGCCCAGGTCAATTTGACATGTGATCAGAAGAAACGTATAATAATTCGTGCGAAAACACATTTTTTAATATTTTTTCGCACCGACAGAAATTAAGTTTTTTGTAGTGTCGTATCATCGTCGATTGGCTGGCTATCCCAGCGAAGGAGCTATAACGGTTCTTCCTTCATCGCACGATAAACGTGTTCCCAGGCGCGTTATCACGACATCGTGATGCGCGTTTTTTAATGACTTAAAATCCTGTGTTCAAGCAGTTAGCGGGCGACCTCGTTGCTTTGATCAGAAAATAGATTACTTTGGTCGCGTTAATTATTCCTGTGGTTCACCCTGCAGGCTATGAAAAATAGTGGAGACCCGATGACAGTGGACACCGAAAGCATGGATGACGTTCAAGAGCAAGATTGGACGACCCTGCTTGCTGAGTACGATTACCAACGCCCAGAGCGCGGCCAGCTGCGCGAAGGCATCGTGATGCGCGTCGAAGACAACCAGATTCTGGTTGATATTGGCGCAAAGCACGAAGGTGTGATTCCAAACCAGGACCTGCGACGTTTGCCGCCGGAAATGGTGAGTGCAATCAAATACGGTGACACACTGCAGGTGTATGTGATGGAGCCAGAGACCAAAGAAGGTGAATTGGTTCTGTCGCTCAACATGGTGCAGGTCGAGCGCGACTGGCAGGATGCCCAGTCGATGCTGGAGAATGGTCAGATCATCGAAGCCGCCGTCGTTGGCTACAACAAAGGTGGTTTGCTGGTCCAGGTTGGTCGGGTACGTGGCTTCGTCCCCGCCTCGCAGGTTGTCAACCTGCACAGCCGCACCGGCGCCGAAGGCCAGCAGAGCGCAATGACCAAGATGGTTGGGCAATCCATTCCATTGAAGGTTATCGAAGTCGACCGCGAGCGCAACCGTCTGGTGTTGTCCGAGCGTGCGGCTATGCAGCGCTGGCGCCAGTCGCAGAAAGAGCGCCTGCTCGAGACCCTGGAGCCAGGGGCAATCGTTACCGGCCGGGTCAACCAGCTCACCCCATTCGGTGCGTTTATTGACCTCGGCGGCGCTGACGGACTGGCCCATATCTCCGAGCTCTCGTGGCAGCGGGTCAATCACCCCCGCGAAGTCCTGCAGCCTGGTCAGGAAGTGCAGGTCTACGTCCTGGAGATCGACCGCGAGCGCGAGCGGATTGGTTTGAGCCTCCGGCGTCTGCAGCCAGATCCGTGGGCAACCATCGATCAGCGCTATGACCTCGGCCAGATCATCACCGGCGAAGTGACCAACATTGCGCCGTTTGGTGTGTTTGTCCGGGTTGAAGAGGGTGTCGAGGGCCTGATCCACGCTTCCGAGCTTACGGAAGGTGGTCAGTCGACCGAGACCCTGCAGCCAGGTATGACCGTGCAGGTTAAGGTGATCAGCCTTGATCGTCAGCGCCAGCGGCTTGGTTTGAGCCTGCGCCGCGTTGAAGGTGTCGAGCCAGTCGCTGAAGTGGTTGCGGCAGCTGATGTTGTTGATGCCAGTGACGCTGTCGAGACCGAGAACGATGTCGAGGAAGTCGGCGTCTAGTCGCTCCGCCGATCGCGTGATTGGATAAAAAAGCTCCCCGGCCTCACACAAGGCCGGGGAGCTTTTGATTTAAGCCCGCTTGTCTGGCTGAAGCTGGACAGTCTTGCCGGTCATCGGCTTAGCCGAGGGTGCTTCGATGGACGGACTTGGCGTCCCTTCAACCACGCGGATATTGCCAAACACGGATGAAAGCGTCAGCTGCATCCGCGCTCCTGCGCTCGCAGGCGTGATCGCGAGCGACCGACCACCGAACATGGAGAATCCACCAACCGCAATCTTGGCGCCAGCGGGGACGATGACGGTGGCGTTGCCAAAGATCACCAGCACGCTCAGCACAGCATCCTCGGCCGGTGCGACGTTGACCAGGTCCACGGTCACATTGCTAAAGACCGTAATGACATCTTCATCGTGCCAGCCGGCCCGAAAATACGGTCGCCCATTGGTGAAGGCATAGATATCCATCAGCAACTCCTTTGTTTTAGTCGGTTCGCTGGTAGGCACGTCGCTTGGAGGATTGTAGCCGATCAAGTCACGTAGCTACGTAAAGATAGCTGGTTGAAAACCGATCGGTTTTTCAACGACCTGCCGCTAGCGCTGGGCCGCGATCAGGGCCTGGGCGGCGGCGGCTACCTCGGTCGCCGGGTTGGTCGGGCCAAACATTCGGGCCGCTACCCAGGCACCGTCCATCAGCAGCAAAAGCTGGTTGGCCAGCACCGCTGGCGCCCGCAGATTGGCCCGCTCGGCCAGGTCGCGAAATGTGCTGATCAGGGCCTGTTTATGCGCCAGCGCCACCTGATGCGCTCGATACTCCAGATTGGGAAACTCAACCGCAGTCGCCTGAAAGGTGCAGCCCAGACACTGTGGGCTGCGCACTAGCCGGCCAACCGCGTCGAAGATCGCCAGCAGCCGAGCCTCCGGGTCGTCGATCCCGGCGATCTCGCCCTCCAGCCAGCTCCAGAAGTGCTGATTTGATCGCTCTAGATAGGCTACGATCAGATCATCCTTGGCCGCAAAGTGGCGATATAGAGTCATTTTGGCCACGCCGGCCTCGGCGATAATCGTGTCGATGCCTACCGCTTGAAAGCCGTGGCGATAGAAAAGCTGGCTGGCGGTTTCCAGAATGCGCTCACGCGCTGATAGCTGTTTTGGTGTTGCTGCCATGATAAACCTCCCTCTTGACATGATACCGATCTGTCTATATAGTGTCAATTATAGATAGACAGGTCTGTATCATTTGGCTCAAGTAAAGGAGACCACAGCATGAACATCGGCATTCTTGGCTCGGGGATGGTTGGACAGGCGCTGGCGACAAAATTGGTCAGCCTGGGGCATAGTGTGATGATCGGCACCCGCGACAGCAGCAAGCTGGCCGAGTTCACGCAGACTGTGCCAGGCGTTGCGGTTGGATCCTTTGCCGCGACGGCGGCGCACGGCGAGATTGTCTTCAACGCCACCGCCGGTGACGCTTCGCTGGCGGCGCTGGAGCAGGCCGGGACGGAAAACCTGCGAGGCAAAATCCTGATCGACATGGCCAACCCGCTGGATTTCTCCCAGGGCATGCCGCCCAGCCTCAGCATCGCCAACACCGACTCACTGGGTGAGCAGATTCAGCGGGCGTTTCCTGAAACCAGAGTCGTCAAGACCCTCAACACCTTGGCCGCGCCACTGATGGTTGACCCAGGGCAGCTGGCCGATGGCAACCATCATATCTTTGTCAGCGGCAACGATGCCGAGGCCAAAGCACAGGTCAGCGCCTTCCTGCAGGCGGAGTTTGGCTGGAAAGAGATCATCGATCTGGGCGATATCACTACCGCCCGCGGAACCGAGATGCTGCTGCCAGTCTGGGTGCGGCTGTGGGGGGCGCTGGGTACGCCAATGTTCAACTTCAAAATCGTCAGGTAGGGGCGATCTGCAATGGCGAAGCCGGTTGAAGCCAGCTAGTTTGGCTTCGACCGGCTTTGCTATCAGGGTTAGTGTGCTACCAAATTTAGCGCAGCAGCACCGGCAGGTGGATCAACGCTTTGTCCAGCGGAACTGCAATCGTCGTCGTAGGCGTTGGAGGCAGCGTCGGTGTGGCCGTGGGCCCGCTGCTCTGTACAATCGTCAGCAGATTGCCCTGCTTATCGCGGGTTGTCTGCAACGTATAGCCACCGGAGACACATCCACCCACGGTCAAGCGCGGAATCTGGGCCTGCACGGTCAGATGATGGGTGGTCTGCGGCAGGAGATCGACTGTGATCCGGGCGGGCCAGGTCGATCCCGATGTCTGCGCCACGACTCCCGCCTCGCTGCTCACCGTCACGGTCAGCGCGCTGCCTGCATAGATCGTGATGGTCTGGGTGAGCAGCCCGGTCGGTGAGATCACCGGCTCCACCCACAGCGGTGCCGGCGTGCCCGTTGGGCAGGGGTAGGGCGTGGGCGTGCTCGATGGTGTGACGGTCGGGGATCCGGTCGGGGTGGCCGTGGCGCTGCCGCTCTGGACAATTGTCAGCAAGCTGCCGTAGCGATCCCGCAAGGTCTGCAACGTATAGCCTCCGTACACACACCCGTTGACGGTGGTATGCGGCGCGATATGGGCCTTCACGGTGAGATGATGGGTCGTCTGCGGCAGGAGATCGATCGTGATGCGGGCGGGCCAGGTCGATCCTGATGTCTGCGCCACAACCCCCGCCTCGCTGCTCACCGTCACCGTCAGCGCCCGACCGGCAAAGATCGTGATCGTCTGGGTAAGCAGCCCGGTCGGTGAGATCACCGGCTCCACCCACAGTGGTTCCGGAGTTACTTGCGGGCAGGGGTAGGGCGTGTTGGTTGCGCCTGGCGTGCTGGTTGCAGTGGCAGTCACCTCACCTGATTGACGCCGGGACATATCACGATCGGCGGCGGCAGATTCAGCGGCCCGAATACCTCTCGCGAGAATGGGTTGTTCTGCCGGCAGGATTTGCGCGACCAGCAGGCCGACAATTAACATCATGATTGGAGAGATAAGTCGATAACGAACAGACATAGTTCCATCCTTCCACACAACTAACGCACGAATTATTTCATTACCATCGGCAGGTATATGACCGGGCTGACCGTCCGCGACTGAATCTGGATGACAAGCTGCGAGCCGCCTTCAGTTGCGATGACGGACGAGCGATCAGTAAACGCTGATACATTGGTATGCTCCTAGAACAATAACGTATGTCGCGAGTCACTTTTCCTCCGCCTACTCCGGGTACACACAATAGGCAGGTGCAACGCTGACTGGTGTATCAGTCGGTGGCGGCGGATCGATTGGTGTCGGCATGACCGTCTGGGTTGGTGTATCAGTCGGTGGCGGTGTAGCTGTCGCAATCGCGGTCTGGGTCGCCTGCGCCGTTGGCCCAGGATTCGATGGGGTCACGGTTGGTGGCCCCGGCGTTGCCTGTGCCGTCGGCCCATTTGTCGCAATCGCAGTCTGGGTCGCCTGCGCCGTCGGCCCAGGATTTGACGGGGTGACCGTTGGCGGCACGGTTGTCGCCTGCGCCGTTACGGTCGGCGGCCCTGGTGTCGCGTACACGGTTGGCACCACGCTCGGCGGCACCTGTACGGTTGGCATCACGCTCGGCGGCATCACGCTCGGCGGCATCACGCTCGGTGGCACCACGCTCGTCGGCACCACGTTCGTCGGCGGCACGTTCGTCGGCACCACGTTCGTCGGCGGCACGTTCGTCGGCACCACGTT
>JACCRK010000343.1 GCA_013813565.1 Herpetosiphonaceae bacterium | reverse complement strand
TCACGCACCAGCGCCACCACGCGGTCGCCCCGCGCCAGCAGCGCCGCGACCAGCGGGCGGCCTAAAGTTCCAGTTGCTCCAGTGACTGCAATTGTTGGCATTGGGGCCTCAGTTGCTGGCAGTAGTTGCTGGTAGCTAGTTGCTAGTGAGCGCTTTAAACTGAATCTCACTAGCTGCCAGCTGCCAGTTGCCAGCTACTAACCGCAAAACCCCATGATACCCCAAAACCCCATCACCGCACCGGCACCCAGCCGTCCTCGGCGACCAGCCGCTGGCCCTCATCGCTGAGCACAAAGTCAATAAACGCCTGGGCGAGCGGCTGGGAGAGCGGCCCGGTCAGCAGCAGCAGCGGCCGCACCAGCCGATATGAGCCATCGCGCACAGTGGCGACGCTTGGCACAACCCCATCGATCGCCACAGTCCGCAGGCTGGACTCGACGTTGCCAAAGCCCACATAGCCGATCGCGCCGACATCGTTGGTCACCAACGCCGCCACATCGCCGGCGGTAATCCCCACGCTGATTTGGGGGGCCAGCGGGGCTTGATTGCGCAGGGCGATCTCATCGAAGGCGCCACGGGTGCCCGAGCTTTCCTCGCGCACCACCACGGTAATCGGCAGATCGGCGCCGCCCAGCTCGCGCCAGTTGGTGATCGTGCCCAGATAGATGTCGATCAGCTGATCCTGCGAGAGCGTCTGGAGCGGATTGGCCGGGTTGACCACCACCGCCAGCACATCGCTGGCGATCTGGTGGGTGCTGATGCCATCCAGCTCAGCCGCGTGCAGCGCCCGCGACGACATGCCGATGTCGGTGGTGCCCTGGTGGATGGCTTTGATGCCCACCACCGAGCCGCCTGCCGCAATCTCCAGCCCAACCTCGGGGTTGCGCTGATGGAACACACCGCCGAGCTTGTCGACCAGCGGCTGGACGGTCGTGCTGCCGGCAAACGTCAGCCGCCCACGCAGCTGGACGGTCGTTGGCGTGGCCGGAGTGAGATCGACGGAGCTGGCGGTCGGGCCGCAGGCGGCCAGGGTGAACACTAGCAGCAGGGTCATCCAGCGTCTAGGCGGCATGGGCAAGCTCCTCGTAATGGTGGATGGCGGGCAATGACTCACACGCCAGCGCCAGCGGGAAAGCAACGTAGAACGTCGTGCCGCTGCCCTCGACGCTTTCAAAATAGATCGAGCACTGGTTCAGCTCAACCAGCGATTTGGTGATCGCCAGGCCCAGCCCGGTGCCGCCAACCTGCTCGGAGAGCGGATTTTCGGCGCGGAAGAAGCGCCCAAAGATGCGCGGCTGATCCTTGAGCGGAATGCCAACCCCGCTGTCCTGAATCGCCAGCAGAATATCGCCCGGCCGCTGGCTCAGCTGAATATGGATTGTGCCGCCATCCGGCGTGTATTTGATGGCGTTGCTCAGTAGGTTGTGCAGCACCCGGGTCATATGGCTTGGGTCCAGGCTCAGCAGCGGCAGGTTGGGCGCGAGCGTGGTGCTGATCTGCATGGTCTTCTGGAGCGCCTGCTCGTAGATCAGCGCGGCCGCCTGGGTGGTCAGCAGCGCGATATCAACCGGGCGGGCGGCGCGGTCGGCCTTTTGCTGATCAAGCCGTGAGATATCCAGCAGGTCGTTGACCAGATCGTTCAGGCGCATCACATTGCGGTTGATGATGTCGACAAACATCTTTTGCTCGGTCGAGAGCGTGCTGATATCGGTCCATTTCAGCAGATCGGTAAAGCCACGGATGCTGGTCAGCGGCGTGCGCAGCTCGTGGGCGGCGATGGCAATAAAGTCGCCCTTGATCCGCTCGCTTTCGACCTCGGCGCTGATATCGTGCAGGTTAGCGACGGCGCCAAGCAGATCATCATCCAGCCAGATTGGGCTGGTGTTCAGGCGAAAGGTGCGCCCGGCCAGCGTCAGGCGCTGGGTCGAGGCCGTGTGGTTGCCGCCCAACACCTGGTTGATCATCGGCTGAATGGCTTCCAGGGCGGCATAGAACTGGGGCGATTCTTCGTCAATCTCAGTCATCTGCTGCAGCCGCTCGGCCTCAGCCTCGCCGATAATCTGGTAGGCCGCCGTGTTCAGCACCACGATCTGGCCGGCCGCGTCGCTGACCAGCACGCCATCGCCAATCGAGGCCAGGATCGCCCGCTCGCGCTGGGTCTCGCGGCGCTGATGCTGCAGCACGCTGGTCAGCCGATCGGCGGCGGTGTTGAAGGCGTGGGCCAGGGTCGCCAGCTCGTCGTTGGTGGTGATTGCCGAGCGCACCGCCAGATCGCCGGCCGCCAGCGCGTGGGCGTGTTCGGCCAGCCGCTGCACCGGCCGGGTGATCGAGCGCGTGATCAGTACGCCGATCACCAGCAGCAAGATGGTCGTGATCAGGCTGCTGCCAATCATCACGGCCAGACCGGCGCTGGCGACATAGGCGATCGCGGCGGTCTGCCGCACCACCCCCAGAGTCAGGCTGGCGCCGCCAAGTGGAAAGGGTTCCTGGCTGATATAGCGGGTGGCATTGGTGGCCGGCGTGCCAGCCAGCAGCGCCGCATCGGTGGCGATCTTCACCTCGCCGAGCTGGATGATCAGATCGATCGGCAGGCGCTGCTCAGCCAGAATCCGCTCCAGCTCAACCTGCACGTCGATCCCGGTGATGATGGTGCCGCCGTTGTTGGCCAGCTCGCTACGGCTCAACAGCAGAATCTGCCCGTCGACGACCTGAAGCTGCGGTGCGCTGCCCAGCTCAAGCCCCAGCAGCGACGACTGGCGGTACAGCGAGGCCAGCACCAGATTGGTGCGTGCCTGCTGACGATCGTTATAAATCTGCACCAGATCAAGCTGAAAGCGCTCGCGGATAATCACCGCCCGATTGTTGAGCGTCTCCAGCTCGCTCGCGCTACCAAAGCGCAGGGCGCTGCTGACTGCCGGATCCTTGGCGAGCAGCGTGCTGGCGGTCTGAACCACATCGGCGCGAGCCAGCAGCGTCTGCTCAACCTGCTCAAGATCGCTGCTGGTTTGGCTGGCCAGCAGCTGGTCACGGGTCCGCGCCGTGCCGACCACAAACGCCAGCGTGCTCATCAGCAGCGAGGCGATCATCAGACAGAAGATTGGGAGTAAGACTTTGGTGCGCAGCGAGCGTGGCTGCAGCCGTTGGAGTGCCGAGGTCAGGCGCATAGAGTACTCACACAAAAATCAGGGCGGAACAACTCCCCCAGATATACCCGATCTGTGTTAAGAACCAGTTATCGCGGCGTTACGTTTGGGTTTAATCCAGGGGGCGCTGAGGAGTCGATTTTTGCGGCTGTGGCGAGACAGGGTCTATGCGTTCTCACTTAAATCAATGCTCCACAGTGTGTCAGCGGAGGGGCTGGGTGCCCGGGGTGCCCTTAGGGCGCCAGGTGGAGAATCAAATGCCACCAATTACTGAAAAGAGAACGCATAAACCCTGTATGAAGGGGGATTGATTCTATTTGATTCGGCGTTTCTCGTGTATACTACGGCTCAGAAACCGATCATTCCACGGCCTGGAATGCACACGAGGGCAGCTTATGTCAGATGAACATGTTGATGATGCGCCAGCGGGGTCGGCGGCGCGACCGGTCGCACCGATTGTGATCAAGCGGGGGCGTGGCTGTGTTGCAACGCTGGTTGGCTCGGCCCTGACGATTGTGGTGAGCGCAGCGCTGGGGGCGGCGCTGGCGCTGCTGGTGATGTGGTACGGCCCGCGAAACTTTGGCCTGACCTTTCCCGACAGCACCGGTCGGCTCAGCCAGCTGGAGACCACCCAGAGCACGGCGGTGCTTGAGCTCACCGACATGGCGGCCACGCTGCGCGGCCTCTCCGACCTCCGCGGCTCGGTTGAGGCGATTCGCGAGTCGGTGCAGACCCTGGAGTCCAGCGTCAACACCCGCGAGCTCGACCTTGACGCTCTGCAAAAGCAGATCAGCGCCAATCTTGACTCATTGCTGGCGATTCAAAAGCGGCTCGATGACCTTGAATCTATTCCCGCCAACGCCGCCCTGGCCGACCGGATCGCCACCGCTGAGGTGGAGCTAGCCACGATCAGCACAACCCTCGACCGTCTGCGGACAGCGCTGGGGATCGCAGCGGCCGTCACGCCAACGCCAGAGCCTGCTTCAACCACCGCCACCCCGACCCCGTAACAAGGAGATACCGTTATGCCTGCTCAGATGGTTCGCTCGGTGTCGCGCACGGCCCGGCATACCACCACAATTGATATTGCGGTGCTTGGCCTCATTGTTCAACAAGTCAGCTCCGAGATTGAGGGAATTTTCGAGGCCCAGCTCGACCGCGCCGATCTGCTGCGCGAGGGCGAGCCGGATAGCGATACCGATAAGCCCAAAAGCCGATCGGCAGCCGCGACCAAGTTCGATGAGCACGCCGAGATTGTCCTGCAGATCGATCTGGTGCCCTTTATGAATGTGCTGATTGCGCCGATTATCGCCGCGCTCCGCAATCGCCTCATCGAGCGCATTCAAACCCTGACCGAGCTACAGGTTCACGCGGTACATATCCATGTGGCCGGCCTACGCGCCGCCTGATGCGCCTCGGTCTAGGGGTTCGGGAGGGGCTAGGTGTTAGATTCTCGCCACTCTGTACGGCGGCATCGTCCCTAATCCCTAATCCCTAAACGGCCTGAAACATCACCAGGTAGGCCGGGTGGAACGGCAGCGCACGCCACAGCGGTGCAAAAAAGAAGGGCGAGTAGGTCTCAAAGACCGTCTTGAAGCCGGCGCCTTCGGCCAGCGCGCGAAACTCACGGCCAGCCGGACGATAGATATGGGTTGGATCCTGGTCGTATGATCCGCGATATAGGCGGGCCTGCACGCGGTTGCCAATCGTGGGCAGATGCGCCACAAACAATCCTCCAGGCGCGAGCTGCGCCCGAATCATCTGCACCGCCCGCTCTGGCTGCTCCAGGTGCTCCACCACATTGATCGCGCTAATCACATCAAAGGTCTGCTGAAACGGCAGCCCATCGAGAATGCTACCGACGAACAGCCGCGCCTGTGGCAGTCGCCGCTGGGCCTCGGTGACCGCATAGGGCGAGATATCGGTGCCGTAGCCCTCGAAAGGCGGCAGCATCGACTCGAGAAACAGACCCAGTCCACAGCCAATATCAAGCAGGCGTCCGCTGCGTTTAAAGCGCAGGATATGCCGTCGAATATAGCGATCGCGCAGCATATCAACCAGCCCTTTGCGTCCAATCCCCGAGCGTGACATCGCATAGTAGTCGGCATCGTAGGCATCGCCGTGTGGCATAAAAGCTCCTTGAAAGTCAAAACTCAAAAGCCAGAGATCGCGGCGATCTCTGACTTTTGAGTTTGGCGCTATAAATTTAGGATTTAGTCGCGGCTGAAGCCGCCGCCGCGGCGGTCGCTGCCGCCACGCGGGCCACGGTCATCGGCCGGGCCGGCGTCACGCGGGCCACGGTCATCGGCTGGGCTGGCGTCACGCGGGCCACGGTCGCCGCCATCACGCGGGCCACGGTCGCCGCCGTCACGCGGGCCACGGTCGCGGTCGTCACGCGGGCCACGGTCGCGGTCGAAGCCACCGCCGCCACGCGGGCCACGGTCGCCGCCGCCACGCGGGCCACGGTCGCCGCCGCCCGAGCGGGGCGCGGCGCCAGAGGCCTTGCGCTGCTCAGGGGTCTCGCCGGTCAGGATCGCCCGGCGCGAGAGGCTGATTTTGCCGGTGCCTGGCTCGACATCAATCACCATCACGGTGACCTCATCGCCCATTTTCACGACATCTTCAACATTCTCAACGCGGGTCTGGTCGAGCTCTGAGACGTGGACCATGCCATCTTTGCCCGGCAAGACATTGACAAACGCGCCGTAGGGCATAATCCGCACAACTTTGCCGGTGAAAATCTCACCGATCTTGGCCTCGCGGGTCAAGCCCTCGATCAGCGCCTGAGCGTGCTTGGCCCCTTCGCCATCGGGCGTCGAGACAAACACGCGGCCATCATCCTCAACATCAATCTGGGCGCCAGTCTGCTCGATGATCGAGCGGATAGTTTTACCGCCAGGGCCGATCAGCATACCAATCTTGGAGGGATCGATCTGCAGCGTGATGATGCGCGGGGCGAAGGTCGAAAGCTCCTCGCGTGGTGTGCTGATGACCTCGTTCATTTTACCCAGGATGTGTAGACGGCCGAGGCGCGCCTGCTCGAACGCATTCTGCATAATGTCATAGGTGATTCCGGTGGTTTTGATATCCATCTGTAGCGCGGTGACGCCATCGGCGGTTCCGGCCACCTTGAAATCCATATCGCCCAGGGCATCTTCAATCCCCTGAATATCGGTGAGGACCTTGTAACCCTGGCCATCTTTACCAGTCACCAGACCCATGGCCACCCCAGCGACCGGGGACTTGATTGGCACGCCAGCATCCATCAGCGCCAGGCTTGAGCCACACACCGAGGCCATCGACGAGGAGCCGTTCGAGGCCAACACCTCGGAGACGAGGCGCATGGTGTAGGGGAAGTCATCTTTTTCTGGCAGCACCGCCGCCAGCGCCCGCTCGGCCAGCTTGCCGTGGCCGATATCGCGGCGTTTTGGACCACGCAGCGGTCGGGCCTCGCCGGTCGAGAACGGTGGGAAGTTATAGTGGTGCAGATAGCGGCGGGTGGTCTCGATCCCGAGGTCGTCAAGCCGCTGCTCATCGCCGGGCGAGCCAAGGGTGACCACCGTCAGCACCTGGGTCTGGCCACGGGTGAACAGACCGGTGCCGTGGACACGGGGCAGGATGGCGACCTCGACACTAATTGGTCGAATTTCATCAACCTGGCGGCCATCGACGCGAATACCGCGCTGGAGAATTGAAGAGCGGACCTCTTCCTTGATCAAGGCCTCATAGGCTTTGCGCACTTCTTTTTCGCGGCCGAGCAGCTCTTCAGCGGCCGTGTCGGCGCTGAACTGAGCCACGACAGAGTCGCGCAGCGCATCAATGCCATTTTCGCGGGTCGTTTTATCAGGATTATTGATTGCGTCCTGGAAGCGGCTGCCCATCCAGCCAGCAATTTGCTCCTGGAGCGACGTGTCGGCGACCGGCACGACAAATTCTTTTTTGGGCTTGCCACATTTGGCGACCAGCTCCAGCTGCATATCGATGACAGCCTGCATGGCATCGTGGCCTTTTTTGACCGCCTCAAGCATCTCAATTTCGGTCAGCTCTTTGGCGCCGGCCTCAACCATCATCACAGCGGCTTTGGTGCCGGCGACGACCAGGTCAAGCCGGCTGTTCTCCATCAGGCCCATGACCGGGTTGATCGCCAGGACCCCATCGATATGGCCGACCTGCACAGCGGCAACTGGCTCCAGAAACGGAATATCCGAGATCGCCAGGGCGGCCGAGGCGGCAATAATCGCCAGCGGAGCGGGGTCATTGACCTGGTCGGTGGAAAGAGTGGTAATAATGATCTGCACATCGTTGCGATAGCCCTTGGGGAACAAGGGGCGCAGCGGGCGGTCGGTGAGCCGCGCGGTCAAGATGGCCGTCTCAGTTGGGCGGCCTTCGCGTTTGAAGAAGGAGCCGGGGATTTTACCGGCGGCATACATCTTCTCTTCATAGTCGATCGTCAGCGGGAAGAAATCAACACCTTCACGGGGCGAGTCCGAGGCGGTGGCGGCGGCGAGTAGCACAGTATCGCCGTAGCGCACCATGACTGCGCCACCGGCCAGCAGCGCCACCCGGCCTGCTTCGATGGTCAAGGTACGCCCAGCGAGTTCCATTGAGACTGAATGAACCTGTTGTTCGCTCAAAATGTCCTCCAACACCCCAAGTGGGTGTAGTGTGTGAAGCGTTAGGCACTGGCGATTGCCCAGCGGAGCCGCGCTGACCATGCGCCAATTCCTAACATCTTCATATGCTTGTCTCTCGTCCGGCAGATTATGTATACGAGACGTGAAATATACATAACAAAAACGTCTGAGGGCACTGGCCCTCAGACGCTTATTTTAGCACGTTTTGATCCATGACGACGCATCAATGCGCTCAGAGTGCCCATAGAATTGCTGCGTGGATGTATGCACCAGTCCAAACAACCTATGCTTTAATCCGCAAGCCAAGTCGTTCGCTGACGGCGCGAAAGCGGGCATTGTCTTTTTTGCTCAGATAGGCGAGCAGACGGCGGCGACGGCCAACCAATTTCAACAAGCCACGGCGTGAGTGGTGATCTTGTTTATGGGTTTTGAGGTGATCGATCAGCTGGTTGATGCGTTCGGTCAGCAGAGCGATTTGTACATCGGCTGAGCCAGTATCACCCTCGTGGATTTTGTAGCCATCAATGATATTCGTTTTTGCTTCTTTTTCCAGCGACACAGCGTGCCTCCTTATCGGAATTGGGCCTGGGAATGCCGGAATCCCCAGCCTTCACTGCGCCACCATTTGTGACACATTACGCAAGAGTATACCATAGCTCAGTATTTTCTGGCAAATATGTCTAGTTAGGAAAAGTGAAAACGTTACCATGTTTTGACAAAAGATTGTTATTAGCTTGACAAATGACAATCTTTGGCCCTATAATTCGTCGAACAAACAAACCAAGTCAGTCTAGATCTCCCCAAAACGACCATAGATGGTCATTTTACAGCAGTCAAACTTTGTTTGTTCAACTAACCATCATAAGTCAATTACGGCTCGGCTCAGGAAACGCCCGTTTGCCTGATCCCCCGGTTCAATACTTCACATTGGAATCCTAGGCCCACTGTGAAGCGAAAATCTATCAACCGCGTTCGTCCCGAAGGAGGGTCGTTCTATGCCACAGACCATTCGCAATTTTTCGCGTTGGACATTGTTAGTCTTGGTCGTCGTGTTCTCGGTTGGTTTCACCCTTTCGGCTCCCGCTCAAACAACTCAGGCCCAAACAACACCCCCCCGAACAGTTCTGGTCCACCTCTTTGAGTGGAAATGGACCGACATCGCCAAAGAATGTGAAAATTTCCTCGGGCCCAAAGGCTTTGCCGCAGTGCAGGTCTCCCCTCCCCAGGAACATGTTCAGGGTTCCCAATGGTGGACCCGCTATCAGCCAGTCAGCTACAAAGTTGCGAGCCGCTCCGGCACCCGCGCCGAATTTGCCAATATGGTCTCACGCTGTAAAGCAGTTGGGGTCGATATCTATGTTGATGCCGTGATCAACCATATGACCGGCGTTGGCAGCGGCACCGGCAACGCCGGATCAACCTACACCAGCTACACGTATCCCGGCATCTATCAGTACCAGGACTTCCACCACTGTGGACGGAACGGCACCGATGATATCGCCAACTATGGCGATCGCTGGGAAGTGCAAAACTGCGAGCTGGTCAATCTGGCCGACCTTAACACCCAGGCGGATTACGTTCGCGGCAAACTTGCCGCCTACCTGAATGATCTGCGTAGCCTGGGCGTTGCCGGCTTCCGCATTGATGCCGCCAAACATATGGATACCAACGATATCAAGAACATCATGAGCCGGATGAGCAACACCGGCTATATCTACCAGGAAGTGATCGACCTGGGCGGCGAGCCAATTACCGCCGGCGAGTATTTCCAGAATGGTGATGTGATTGAGTTTAAGTACAGCCGCGAGATCTCACGGATGTTCAAAACCGGCCAGCTGGCCAACATGAGCCAGTTCGGCACCGCCTGGGGCTTCATGCCCAGCGACCAGGCCGTGGTCTTCACCGATAACCACGACAATCAGCGCGGCCATGGCGGCGCTGGCGATACCCTGACCTTCAAAGATGGCCAGCTGTATACCCTCGGCAATATCTTCGAGCTGGCCTGGCCCTACGGCTACCCACAGGTTATGTCGAGCTTCGCCTTCAGCAACGGCGACCAGGGACCACCATCAAGCAATGTTTACTCCAGCACAACCCCCGACTGCGGCAATGGCCGCTGGGTCTGTGAGCATCGCTGGCGCGGCATCGCCAACATGGTGGCCTTCCGCAACTACACCACGCCGACCTTCAGCGTCAGCAACTGGTGGAGCAATGGCAACAACCAGATCTCCTTCAGCCGCGGCGCGCTTGGCTTCGTCGCCATCAATCGCCAGAGCGGCAGCCTGAACCGCACCTTCCAGACCGGCCTGGCCGCCGGCACCTACTGCGATGTTATCCACGGCGATTTCAACGCCAGCAACAGCACCTGCTCCGGCCCGACCATCAGTGTCAACAGCAGCGGCCAGGCAACCTTTACCGTCAACGCAATGGACTCGGTGGCGATCTACGGCGGGGCCAAAGTTGGCGGCACCGTTACCCCGACGCCGACAACTCCTCCAACCACCGGCGTCAGCGTGACGTTCAACGAGAACGCCACGACTACCTGGGGCCAGAACGTGTATGTTGTCGGCAACGTGGCGGCCCTAGGCAGCTGGAACGCTGGGAGCGCTGTGCTGCTCTCATCAGCCGGCTACCCAATCTGGAGCAAGACCATGGCGCTGCCAGGCAACACCGCCATTGAGTACAAGTACATCAAAAAAGATGGCTCGGGCAATGTGGTCTGGGAGAGTGGCAGCAACCGCGTCTTTACCACGCCCAACAGCGGCACCGTCACCCGCAACGATACTTGGAAGTAACCAGTCGCTAGCAGCTAGTAGCTGGTAGCTAGTAATCAGTGATTTGAAAAACACGCGCGCCATCAGAGTATTTCTGGTGGTGCGCGTGTTTTAGGCTGATGCGGCGCATAGATTAATTAAGGTTGGCGCTTAACCGCTCCCTAAACTACAGCCGCCGTCCAGATTTTCAGCTGAACGGCGGCTGGACTAAGAAGCAAACATTTTCTGGCATCGGCGAACGAATTCAGATCACTGGACTCACCTGATCACTGATCACTGCTCTCTACGCTTTGCCAACCTCGTTCTCGGTGTAGCTCCACGGGCGCATAAAGTGGCAGGTGTAGCCATCTCGATGCTTTTGCAGGTAGTCCTGGTGATACTCCTCGCCTGGATAAAACGTGGCCGCCGGAACAAGCTCGGTCACCACCGGGCCGCGCCACCTGCCGGACTGATTGACGATCGCGATCATCCGCTCGGCCGCCTGCTGCTGCTCAGCGCTGTGGTAGAAAATCACCGAGCGATACTGGGTGCCGCTGTCGTTGCCCTGGCGATTGGGCGTCGACGGATCGTGCATGCGGAAGAAATGTTCCAGCAGCGTATCGTAGGAGACCTGCGTGGGATCGAAGCTGATCTGCACGGTCTCGGCGTGGCCGGTCGTGCCGTTTTTGACGTGGTTGTAGGTCGGGTTATCCAGCGTGCCGCCTGCATAGCCAACGCTGGTATCCTTGACGCCGGGGATCGCCCGCAGCAGCTCTTCCATGCCCCAGAAGCAGCCGCCGGCAAAGGTGGCCAGCTCGGTCGCCGCGGCCGATGTGCTCGCGCCCTTGCCGCTGGCCGCAGCAAAGAGCGCCAGGTACTGCCCATAGCCCTCGGCCTCCAGCTGATCAACCGGAACGAAGCGCAACGAGGCCGAGTTCATACAGTAGCGCAGGCCGGTCGGGGCCGGGCCATCATCAAAGACGTGGCCGAGGTGCGACTGGGCGGCCTTGGAGTGGACCTCGGTGCGGGTCATAAACAGCTTGCGGTCTTTGCGCGTCTCGACATTCTCTGACTCAAGCGGCTGGGTGAAGCTTGGCCAGCCCGTCCCCGAGTCGAACTTATCCAGCGAGCTGAACAGCGGCTCGCCGGAAACAATATCAACATAGATCCCCGCTTTGTCGTTGTAGCAGTACTCGTTCTTAAATGGGCGCTCAGTGCCCTCGTGCTGCGTGACCTGATACTGCTCGGGGGTGAGCTTCTGGCGCAGCTCGGCATCCGAAGGTTTCGTAAATTGGGCCATCGTGATCCTCCATGGTTTAGCTGGGAATTCGCGCCGCTGTGCGTGGGGCGCCACCACGGGTTAATTGTACTCCACGTTCAGCCGTGTGGCGGGCCGAGCCGGTCCAGATAAGCAAAATGTAAGATCTGCGCCGCACGCAAAAGCGGGGAGCCACCGTATGCTGTGGCTCCCCGCGCTGGTTTTCGGCCCGCTCCATATTCATAGCGGCGGTTTGAACGACGAATCCGCTGATTTTGCCAGCGGCTTCTCATCGGCGCCGACCCGGTCGAGGCCTAGCAGCATCATAATCAGCAGCAGCAGCACCAGGCCGCCAATCGTGCCAAACAAAGCCTGATCGCTGTGGGCCGGGCCAACAAAGACCATAATTGCCCCAGTGATCGCCGGCCCGAAGACACTGCCCAGGCCATAGAACACAGTGAACAGGCCGTTGGCGCCGCCGAGGCGGGCGGGCGGCACCCGCGCCCCGAGGATCGCCAGACCAATCGGGTACAGCGTGCCCGCGAAGGCCCCCAGCAGGCTGCCCAGCAGGAGCAGCAGCGGAAACGGCGGGTGGAACGCCGCGAAGATCGCCGCGCTGCTCAGCAGGGTCAGCGACGAGAGCAGCACCGGGCGGTAGCCGAACTTGTCCAGCAGCCGCCCGATCGGCACCTGGGCCACGATGTTGGCCACCACCGTCACCGTGATCAGCAGCCCGATACGAAACGACGAGAAATTCAGGGTCGGCACCAGCGCGATCAGGGTCAGAATGCCATAGCCATACAGGAAGGCGATCACCATCGGCAGCCAAAGCGACCGATTCATGCGAAAGCTAATCCCGCTGCTGACCGAGTGCTCTTCCTCGTGGTGGATGCGTGGCTCGGGCACGACCAGCAGCACGATTACGCCGGCGCCAATTGCAAACGCCACCGCGACAATAAAGGGCAGCGGCTCCCAGATCCCAAACAGCGTGGTGCCAATTAGTGGGCCGGCGGCGGTGCCGGTCGCCAGCGACATGCCATAGACGGCCGTGTTATGGCCGCGCTGCTCGGGGGTGCTGACCTGGCTGACATAGGTCTCGGCGGCGGTCCACACCGCCGACCAGCCGATGCCCTCGAAGGCCCGCAGCACAAAAAAGAGGCTAATCCGATGCACCCACGGCATCATAATCATGGCCACACAGTATGAAATCAGGCCCAGCAGCAGAAACGGGCGAATCCCAACCCGCTCGATCGTCTTGCCAATCGGCCAGGCGGTCAGCACCAGGCTGGCGAACATGACGCTGGTGGTCAGACCAATCACAAATTCGTCAGCGCCGTTTTCCTGCAGGAGCTGGGGAATAATTGGGTTGACAATGCCAATGCCAAGCGCAGTGACAGCGACACATAGATAAATCGGCCACAGTGGTGGGCGAACCCGGGCCTCCGGTACGTTATACATCGTATCTCCTATGATGTCGCCCGCAGACCGCCAGGCCAGGTATGCGTAATGACCTTGACTTCTTCGTCAACAATTACTTGCAGACCCCACAGATTAGGGTGAATATTGGTGAACCAGCGCACATCGTGGCCGTGGATATGATCCAGCCCCGGCCCAAGCACTGGCTGCTCCTCGTCGACTGAGCCAAAGCCACGCGCCCGCAGATCCCAGTTGCCCGCCGCAGTCTCGGCTTGCATGCGCCCGAATATATCCACTACCGTGTAGCCGCGCTCAGCCGCCAGATCGGTGATCATCCGATACACTGGCGCGAGCTTGCTGTTGCGGTCAAAGGCATAGTGGGCGGGGTAGTCCACATAGATCCCGGTCTCAAGAAGAACCTTAGCCTGAGGATAATCGCGGCTCAGATGATCGCATAGCTCGATTAGTTTGGAGCGAAATGGGGCAATCCCATAGCGCTTGCGATCATTAACTCCATAGCGCACAATGATCAGGTCAAGGGTAGCATAGCGTTTCATGGTTCGGTCGTAGCGTTTGAGAAAATCTTCGGTGGCTTCGCCATCTAGTCCTTCACTGCCGACACAAATTGTCGGGTCGCTGTAGGCTTCGCGGAGACGCTCCTGAAGGCGAACTTCCCCCCGTTGATGTGGCAGCATATACGAACATGCCACGGTGCAATCACCAAGTTGTAAAACATATGGGCCAGCCATGAGCGACTCCTCCGACAGCAACGTATCTCACGATTCAATCGCCAGATCGTGTGTGCAGGGCAGTATAGCGGGCTGTTCGGATTTTGACAACCGGGTCTACATTGCATTGCGTCATTGGCTGGCAGCTGGATCTGGCGCCACCTGCCAGCGCTTTCTCGGCCACGCCCATACGTCCGCCGCTGCGCAGTCGATGGTCTAGATCCTGCACATACCTATCATTTACTCATTGCACCAGACACAGCAGCAATCACATTGCTGTGCAACCACTGTCACAGCGGTGCGAGGGCTAATCACCACAGGATACACGTGGTCACGCCATAGCGGGACTTTAGGGTGGCCCATTCGGGATCAGCGACCGGACGTCCTTGCGCTGCGGCTGCCAAGCATGGTTAAGGAGAGCAGCTTATGATCGATCTGGCGATGGCCCGCCACATGCTGGCCGTGCGCACCTGTGCGGAAGAACTGGTGGCAAACCTTGGGGCTGATCCGAACAGTGCTGCCCCGTTGCTCAATGCCCTCACCATCTTAGAACAGCATATAGCGGCGCAGACGAATCTGGGACGTTCTACACAACACCCCGATAGAATCCATCAGGGCGCCGAAGGTGATTCCGCCGCCGGCGATGACCCGCACACCGTGCTGACCCGACTACGTGAGGTCGAAGCCCAAAGAATGCAGTACCATCAGGTTCTGATGGAGGGACCAACCGGCATCTGTATCCTGGATGGCCCCGACCAGCGCTATACCTTTACCAACCCGATCTACGAGCAGGTCGCCGGACGGACCCAGGTGATCGGCAAAACTGTGCGGGAGGTGTTTCCTGAGCTGGTCGGACAAGGTATGTATGAGACCCTGGCCCAGGTGTATCACACCGGCATACCTTTTCAGAGTGCCGAGACCATGTTGCACCTTGACCGCGATGGCGATGGGAAGGTGGAGGATGTCTACTATGCGCTGACGTTTCAGCCTCTGCGCACCGACGATGGCACCATTACGGCGATCGTCGCCTATGTGGTGGATATCAGCGACCGCCGCGCCCTCGATCTGGAGCGTGCCCAAGTTCTGCATCTGACCCACTCCGCCCATCAGGCCGCCGATGCCGAGCGCCAGCGCCTGCTCCACATCATGCAGCAGGCGCCCGCCGCCATCTGTACGCTGGAAGGGCCGGATCATGTGTTCACGTTTACCAACCCACAGTATCAACTGCTGGTCGGGAACCGCGATGTGGTCGGACAGGCGCTGCCCGACGCGCTCCCCGAAGTTGTTGATCAGGGGTTTCTTGCGCTGTTGGATGGCGTGCGGGCGACCGGGATCCCATTTGTTGGCCATAACGTCGCCATCCAGCTCGATCGTCAGGGCACCGGCAACATCGAGGAAGCCTTCCTGAATTTCGTGTACGCCCCGCTCCGTGCTGCCAGCGGAGCTATCACCGGGATTTTTGTCCACGCGGTTGATGTGACTGAGCTGGTCAGGGCGCGGCAGGAGGCCGAGACGGCGGTGGTCCTGCGTGACCAGTTTTTCTCGGTGGCGGCCCATGAATTAAGAACCCCCCTGACCACGCTGCTTGGCACTATCCAGGTGCTGAACCGCCGCTTGCTCCGGGGCGGATCGAGCGACGAGCGCACCGAGCGCACCTTCACCACGATCAGCGCCCAGGGTCAGCGCCTGGCCCGCCTCATCAACACCCTCCTGGATGTTGCCCGGATTAACCAGGGTCACTTGCTGCTGGAGCTGGCTCCGGTTGATCTCGGGGCGCTGGTCACGCGGGTGATCGATGATCTGCGGATCACTCTCGGTCGGCGCGTGATCGAGGTCCGGATTCCGGCCGAGGCGTGTTTGATGATGGGCGATAGTCTGCGCCTGGAACAGGTGCTGGTCAATCTGGTGCAGAATGCTAGTATAGCCCCCACGCCGAGGTTATCACGGTGGCGGTTGGATCGGATAACGCCCACATCTGGATGCGCGTGAGCGATCAAGGGGTTGGTATTCCCGCCGCAGCTATCCCCCACCTGTTTGATCGATTCTTTCAGGTGGATACTGCGGTCAATCCCGGCCTTAGAGGGATGGGCATCGGTCTTTTTATCGTTCACGAGATCGTGACATTGCACGGCGGCACGATCGCTGTCAGCAGTGAGGAAGGCGCGGGGAGCACCTTTACACTCCAGTTTCCCTTGCCTGCAGCTGCTGGATAGGCCATATATTCCAGGATTAACGAAATGTTCCGACTGCTGATGGGCAGTCGGAACATGTGGTGTGAAGCGGTCGCTTACGCCCGGCGGCGGCGGCGATAGCGCGGGGAGCGAAGAAACGAGACGAGTAGGGCGAACAGGGTTGCGCCGATGATCGACCAGACAATTGGGAAGGGCTGCCCCTCCACATTGACCGAGAAGATCTCAGGCAGGCCCAGCTGACCGGCCAGCCAGATGCCCACCAGTGCGCCGATGAAGCCAACCGCAATCGAAACCAGCAGGCCGCCCATCGTGTAGCCGGCGATCGCCTGGCCGAGTGCGCCGCAGACGGCCGCAATCACCAGCATGATGATAAATCCCAAAAGTGTGAACGTCATGTCTAGCTCCTTTTTAGTAGATGTAAATACCTACCATACTGATTACCCTTCTAAGCAACTTACGTACCACGCCTGGATTGCGCGCCCCTGAGGCCGAATCACACCCGGTTAAACTCATGGTTGACAAGCTTCGGTCGCTTAACGTATACTTTGTGTTATTATGACACTATAGAGGAAAAAGCATGTCTGAAACAGCTGAGAACTATGATGTAACGAAATATGAGCGTCCATCGGTAACGGTGGATGTCGTCATTTTCACGCTGCACGACGGTCGCCTGCACGTCCTGATGGTGCAGCGCAAGCACTGGCCCTACGCCGACCACTGGGCTATCCCCGGCGGCTTCGTCAATATGGACGAGTCGCTGGAGACCGCCGCCCGCCGCGAGCTGGCCGAGGAAACCGGGGTCCAGGATGTCTATCTTGAGCAGCTGTACACCTTCGGCGACCCCGGCCGCGACCCGCGCACGCGGATTATCAGCGTCGCCTACTTTGCGCTCATCCGGCCCGAGGAGCAGGAGATCCAGGTCTCCGAGGAGTCGAATGATGTGCGCTGGTTTCCCGTCGACGAGCTGCCCACGCCGCTGGCCTTCGACCACGACCGCATTCTGCGCTACGCCATCGACCGCCTGCGCTCGAAGATGGAATACACCAC
>JACCRK010000341.1 GCA_013813565.1 Herpetosiphonaceae bacterium | reverse complement strand
GGGGCAATGCCCAGCCATCACCACGCTGTGCCACCGCGAAGTGCGGTGTGTGGGGGTGCGTGATCAGCACGCTTGCCAGCGATCGCCACTGGCTCGATGGGTCGATCGTACTCAGGGTGTCCTCCTTACATGTAACTGCTTCACAAATTGGCTGCAACGGCGGTGTGCGGAGTGGGCTATTCCCGAATTGCCGCTAATCCCTCTCTTATTCGTGCGGGTACCCTCGTGCGGGTGTCGTGCCTTTCATGGACAAAAATGGCTCTCCGAAGCTCCCCCAACCCCTGCCCACTAATCACTGATCACTGACCACTAACTCACCGCTTCTGCAGCACAAAAATATACTCGTGCTTGAAGATATAGAAGCCGCCGACCAGCGCCCGGTAGCGCCACAGCTCCTTCTGGCTGCGCTTGCCGGTGGTGTCCTCGAAGTTCTTGACGACGATGCTCTTGAGCGTAAAGCCGCGCTCCTGGATTGCGCCCATCGCCCAGAAGCCCAGCGGCAGCCACTCGCCCCCGGCGTACTTGTCACCGATCACCAGCGCCAGGTAGCGGCCCCGGTCGAGCAGCGGCGCGACGTTGGCGGCGATCTGGCCCAGCATCTCCAGAAACTCCTCGACCGAGGCGGCGTTGGAGAGGTCGCGCTGGTCGTCGCTGAACTTGATGATGTCGTGGTAGGGCGGGTGCATCAGCACCAGCTGGGCGGATCGAGCGCCGTGGGCATCAAGCAGCGCGCCCCAGTCGGCCGTGCGGCTGTCGCCCACCACCACCTGGCCGGCGACCGCGTGCGGGTTGGCCGCGGCGGCGATGCGGGCGCAGGTTGTCGCCGCCACGCCGGGCTGCAGCTCGACGCCCAGCGTGTTCCGCCCCAGCCGCAGCCCCTCCAGCATGGTCGTGCCCGAGCCGGCGAACGTGTCCAGCACCCACTCGCCGGGCTTGGTGTAGCGCCGCATCATCTGGCTGGGGATCTGCGGGATGAAGTTGCCCCAGTAGCCCGCCGTGTGGCCGCCGCTCCGATCGCGGCGGGTCTCGACCCACAGGCTATCGGTCAGAATATCGTCGTACTCTTTCCAGCGGTTGAGATTGAGGTCGTTGATCGCGCTTGTCCGCACCATTGTCAGGCTTTTGTGCAGCCGCGCCACGTAGTAGCGGGCGCGCTCCAGCGTGTGAGCCGCGCCGATCTGGTGCAGCTCGCCGATCAGGTAGTTGCGGCCAACCTCAAGCGGCGCGGCGACGGGCTGGTGGAGCTGGCTGGCGGGGTCGGCCAGCGCGCCGAGCAGCTCAGCGAGGTGCTGGCGGATCAGCGTGACGCTGGCGGCGGCGCCCAGCTCATCCAGGCAGGCCAGCACCGCCGCCAGGTCAAGGCGCAGCAGGTCGGCGGCATCGACCGGGTCTTCGTCAGTCCACAAAGGTTGTTCGGGCAGGTTGGCGGACATAGCACCTCTCCCAGTTGTTCGAGCAGGTCAAAAGTGGGTTTTGCTGAGCGTCCATTATAGCAAAAGCGATCATTTTTGGATTGTTATGAGAAGTTGAGCGAGGATGCCCATCAGCAGGGGGCGGTGCGCTGACCAATCGCACTGAGTGCGCCACAGGACAGCAAGGGTCCGGCAGAAAGCAGCATCCAGAATAGGGTGCTGCTGACGGTGTAAAGACGGCGCATGCGGGCGGGATCGGCGCCGGCGCGGAGGGCTGCTGCCAAGGCCAGGGCACCACAGCCGAGAATTGCTGTTGGTCCCACCACCAACAGTACGAGTGGCCAGGCGACGCCACACCCCAGCGCCCAGTCTTCCAGCAGCAGGCTGCCAAATCCCAACCAGCTCCATGCGCAATAGCCGAGCGCCACAATCAGCGCTGCCCCAAGGAACCCCAGCTCTGCGCCCGCTGGTCGCCATTCGGAGGGATCGTCAGCCGGTGTTGGTGGTCCGGGTGGTGGTGACTGATACATCGGGGAACGCTCCTTGTGCGCGAGACCGGCCGATTTTTGTGGACAATCAGCATCATACCAGTAGTTTGCTGTGCGAACGCAGAGGACTCAGTCTGCTCATACTTTACTGCTGTTTGATCTGCCACCTCAGTTTAAAGCCCTGTTCCCACAACCGCCCAGCCCACACCGCGCCAGATTGCGATGCCCAGGGACTGAACGTATACTGCTATCGATGGCTTTTAGGACGGAGGATAGCAGCATGCCTACAACCTTCCCAACCAACTTTGTCTGGGGCGTCTCGACGGCCTCGTATCAGATCGAGGGCGCCTGGAATGAGGACGGCAAGGGGGAAAATATCTGGGACCGGTTTTCGCACACGCCCGGCAAGGTCGCCAACGGTGACACCGGCGATGCGGCCTGCGATCACTATCACCGCTACGGTGAAGATGTGGCGCTGATGGCCCGGCTGGGCGTGAGCGCCTATCGATTTTCGACCAGCTGGGCGCGGATTCAGCCAGCCGGCAAGGGCGCCGTCAACCCAGCCGGGCTGGATTTCTACCGGCGGCTGGTGCACGACCTGCATCAGGCCAATATCGAGCCCTGGCTGTGCCTGTACCACTGGGATCTGCCGCAGAAGCTGCAGAACGGCGGCGGCTGGGCTAACCGCGACACGGTGCTGCGCTTTGGCGAGTATGCCGAGATTGTGGCCAAGGCCCTGGGCGATGGCGTCAAAACCTGGGTGCTGATCAATGAGCCGAGCGTGTTCACCACCTTTGGCTATCTGCAAGGGCGCATGGCCCCAGGCGTCACCGACTTCAGCGACTTTATCCGCGCCACCCACCACGCCAACCTGGCCCAGGGCATCGGGGCCCAGGCGATCCGCGCCTCGGTCAAGGATAGCTCGATCGGCAACGCGCTGAGCCTGTCGCCGGCCCACCCGCGCTCCGACACTCAGGCCGATCTGGAGGCCGCCGACCGGATGGATCAGTTCTGGAACCGCTGGTATCTCGACCCGCTGTATCGCGGCAGCTACCCCGACCTGGCCACACCGCTGCTTGAGGTGATGGGCGTCGAGCCAGGCGACCTGGGGCTGATCAAGGGCTGCACCGACTGGCTGGGCGTCAACTACTACTCGCGCACCGTGGTGAGCTACGACCCCGATGTCCCACTGATCCAGGCCACCCCCAACCCGCCGCCGGACACCCCCAAGATGGCGCTGGGCCTGGAGATCTACCCGCAGGGCCTGGAGGAGATCCTGGTGCGGGTCGCCAGGGACTACGGGAATCCGCGCATCTACATCACCGAGAATGGCATGGGCCGCCACGAGGAGATGCAGGACGACCGCCCGATCGCGGACGCCCCGCGGATTGCGTTCCTCAACGCGAGCCTGGAGTACCTGGGCCGGGCGATCGCCGGCGGCGCCGATGTGCGCGGCTACCTGGTCTGGAGCCTGCTGGATAACTTCGAGTGGGACTCGGGCTATGCCGAGCGCTTCGGCCTGGTGTATGTCGACTACGCGACCTGCACGCGCACGCCCAAGCGCTCGTTCGACTGGTACGCCGGCGTGATCGAGCGCAACGGCCTGGAGTAGCCCCGCTGCGGCTGTCGGGTATTTTCGCCCCGGCAGCCGCACGCCTCACAAGAAATCCCCCTCTGCCTTACATTCGCTGCATAGGTGCTGCGGTTTTTACTGTTTTTAAGTGATATTTTGGCTATGCTGTACAGAATCTTGGATGCTTTTGATTCGCCACCACGCCCAGAGGGCACCCGGCCCCGCCCCGGCGGGGAACCCAGGGGGTTTTCATCCCCCTGGACCCCCTAAATGTTTAGTTGGTGGATCAATTTTGTTTGGTGGATAGGCCCAAAGCTGAGGGGAATATGTATGGTTAAGTTTCGTGGGGCAGGCCGCGCCTGGCGTTGGTATTGTTACCGTCTGATTCTGCTGGTGTTTCTGCTGGGCGTGCTGGGCGGCTGCGGCGCTCCCGACGCTGACCAGACGAGCGCCCCATCGTTTGCCCTGGTGGCGAGTCTGGCGGTGGGAACACCCGTGTATGATATCGCCTGGAGTGCGGATTCGACTCTGCTGGCGGTGAAGAGTGGTCGAACTGTTCAAGTGTGGGATGTAAATACCAATACTCCTAAGCTGACATACCGTGGTCATGATCATGAGGTCAGCAGCGCTGTCTTTAGCCCTGATAGCACGTTTATCATGTCCATTGATGCCCAGGGAGGAATTGCCCGCTGGAGCCCTCTCACAGGCAACGAGCTTTGGCAGGGATCAACGGAAACCGGGATTAAATTAGAGCAGGCTCCAGGCAGCCTGCCTCTTTGGTATGATATTCAGCTAGGTGCTGATCAATCGGTTGTGATGACGACTAATGGTAGAAATGTCGCTATCTGGGATTCCGTAACTGGTCACCTCCGCAAACTGCTGCCTGAGGGATGGGCGCGTCTCCATCCGACCGATGGCACCATGATGCTCCTTCTCAGCCCTGATGGCGTTACCACAGATAACGAACAGCTTGCGTTGTGGGATATTCGTTTCGATCAACCGCATCAACTGATTACACATGGGGATATTGGCTCGCTGCGGTTCAGTGATACCGGGGATTTTGTGATTTTCGAGGACTATACTAGTGCGACCTTAACTATGTGGAATGTAGCCACTGCGCAGGTACACTGGAGTCTTGATCGAAGTTCTGTCCACTTAATTGATTTCTCGTCGAAAGACATGTATGTGGCGGCGAGCAATGATCTCCATAATGCTGTTTCCATATGGACCGTGAAGGAAGGTGCGCTGGTGAGCGAGCTTGAGCTTGGCCGGGGACGAACTCCGCTCAACGCCATGGAATTTAGTCCGGATGGTGAATTTTTACTCACAGCACGCGGCAATGGACAGGATATTTTCTACAATCCGAAACCGGATGCGACGCTGCCCATTGACGTCTGGCGGGTTCATGATGGCTCGCGCATCCAAGCGTTATCCGACCATACCGATGCGGTGAATGTGCTGGCATTCAGCCCCGATGGCACCACGCTGGCATCGGGCAGCAGCGATGGCACGATCAAGCTTTGGCGCTACCAGCCGTAGTCGGTTGTTAAGTACCAATCCACGCAGGACACGCCACCCGCACGCGGGTACCCGCACGAAGAGTGCGATCGATTGCTCAGTCTTTAACTTCGTATCTCTTTGTGCCCTTCGTGGATAAAAAAGCTACTGTTCGCAGCGATGACTACCTGCGCTCCATCTCGGCCGCCAGCTCGTCGATGCGATTGCGGATAAAGCTGCGCTCGACGCTGTTCTGGGTCAGATCGAGGGCGGCGCCGTAGGCCGCGCGGGCCTGCTCGAGCGCCCCGGCCCGGCGTAGCATGTCGGCGCGGGCGAGGTGAAACGGGGCGAATCCGGCCAGCTCGGCGGCGAGCGGCTCCAGCAGCCGCAGGCCGGGCTGGGGTCCGCTGGCCATCGAGGCGGCGATGGCGTGGTTGAGCCGGATGATCGGCGAGTCGCCGTGGCGCAGCAGCTCCAGATACAGCGCGGCGATCTGGGGCCAGTCGGTGGCGTCCGCCGTTGGCGCCCGCGCGTGCAGGGCGGCGATCGCGGCCTGGATCTGATACGGCCCCGCCTGGCCCATATGCAGGGCCTTCTCGACCAGCGCCAGCCCTTCCTGGATCGCCCGCCGATCCCACAGCGACCGATCTTGCTGGCTCAGCAGGATCAGCTCGCCGGACACGCCAACGCGGGCCGGGTGGCGCGAGTGGTGCAGCAGCATCAGCGCCAGCAGCCCGAGCACCTCGGCGTGGTGGGCCGCCGGCACGTCGGTGTGGGTCTGGCGAATCAGCCGCTCCAGCACGCGGCCCAGCCGGATCGCGTCGGCGCAGAGCTCGTTGCGCACCAGCACATCGCCAGCCGTGGCCCCATAGCCCTCGGTGAAGATCAGATACACCACAACCAGCACGGCGTCGAGCCGCTCGGCCAGCAGGTGGGCGGGCGGGACGTAGTAGGGGATGCCCGCGTCCTTGATCTTGCGCTTGGCCCGCACCAGCCGCTGGGCCAGCGTTGGCACCGGGACCAGGAACGCCGCCGCGATCTCCGGGGTCGTCAGGCCGCCCAGGGTGTGCAGGGTCAGGGCGATCTGCTGCTCCTGGGGCAGGGCCGGGTGGCAGCAGGTGAAGATCAGCTTGAGCCGATCGTCGGGGATCTCGCCGATCTCGTCGAGGTTGTCGGACACCGCCAGCAGCGCCGCCGGCAGGTCCTCGACGGACTGCGCGGTGGCGCCACGGTTGCGGCGGATCCGATCGATCGCTTTGCGGCGGGCGGTCGTGGTCAGCCATGCGCCCGGTTTGCGCGGCATGCCGTCGCGCGGCCAGTGCTCGACGGCGGCGAGAAAGGCATCCTGCAGCGCCTCCTCGGCCAGTTCCAGATCGCCCAGCCAGCCGATCAGGGTGGCGAGCAGCTGGCCATACTCCTGGCGGTGGACCGCCTCGATTAACTGTTGGGTAGATTCGGGCATCGATAATTGGCCCTCTGCCGGAGCGGATTTGCTCCCGGCGCAGGTCGGCCGGCCTGCGCCGCGAACGTCGCTGACGGCCTAAAACTCCATAACCGGGCGGACCTCGATCGCGCCAGTCTCGGCGCCGGGACACTTTGCGGCCCACTCCAGCGCCTGATCGAGATTCTCGCATTTCAGCAGATAGAAGCCGCCGAGCTGCTCTTTGGTCTCGGCAAAGGGACCGTGGGTGGTGATCCGCTCGCCGTTCTGGACCTGCACAGTCGTGGCCGTTGCGGTCGGATGCAGCGCTTCGCCGCCCACCATGACGCCAGCTTGCTGCATCGCCTCGCTATAGGCATAGTACGCCTGCATCTCGGCTTCAGTCGCCTCTTTGGACATGGTGGCGTAGTTGTTCTCGTTGCCGTAGATCAGAAGCATGTAGTTCATGGCTTGGTTCCTTTCGCTATCGGGCAGCTCAGCGTGCCCGCTTACTCTACCGACGCAGAGCATGGACGAGAATCGACAGCTGATCGACGCAGTTTTTGAAACAGATCGATAGCATAGCAGGACCTGCAAGCGGGCGCTTGGATTGGTGGGCAGCGTCGGCGCAGCCTGCCGGAACAGAAATTGCAACTTCCATCCCCGATAATCACAACAGGACGGGAGACCTATGTCGAGCTTGAATACTTCTGAGGCCGCCCACAAGGTGGAGCAGGCCGCCAGCGACGTGGCCCACAGCCGCTGGGTCGAGTGGCTGGCCCGCGCCGGCTATGCGGCCAAGGGCACTGTCTATGTGCTGATCGGCGGGCTGGCGGCGCTGGCGGCGTTTCGATCGCCCGCCGGCGAGACCACCGATCGCAGCGGGGTGCTGCAGCAGATCGCCCAGGAGTCGTATGGCTGGGTTTTGCTGGGCTTGATTGCGCTGGGCCTGGCTGGCTACGCGCTCTGGAATGTGGCGCGGGCGGTTTTTGATGTCGAGCAGCGTGGCAGCGACCTGAAGGGCCGCCTGACTCGGCTGGCCTACGCTGTGGTCGGCATTTCATACTTTCTTGGCGCCGTTACCGCCGTGCGCCTGCTGATCAACGCCAACCAACCGGTAAACGATGACCAGGCCCAGACCTGGACGGCCCGCCTGCTGAGCCAGCCGTATGGCGTGTGGCTGGTGCTGGCGCTGGCGGCAATTGTGGCCGGGTTTGCGGTCAGCCAGCTGTATCAGGCGATCAGCGCCAACTTTGATCGGCGCCTCCAGATCGCCCCCAACGATCTGGTTGACCACGCCTGGGTGGTGCGGCTGGGCCGCGTCGGCTATGTCGCCCGCGGGATCGTCTTTGGCCTGATCGCGCTGTTTCTGGCGACGGCGGCCCTGCGCCAGCAGCCCGAGGAGGCCAAGGGGCTGGACGCTGTGCTGGCCGAGCTGGCGACGCACACCTATGGCCTGGTGGCGCTGGGCCTGGTGGCGCTGGGGCTGATCGCCTATGGCCTGTTTGCGCTGGTGCAGTCGCGCTATCGACGGCTTGGCGGCGCTTAAACGAGCAGCGGGCAGATCAGATATCTGATCCGCCCGCTGCTGGACGTGGTCACACGCTGCATGGTCAGCGCCGCTGCCCGGTTTTGACCAGCGCATACTCAATGCCCATCTGTAGATTGCTGCGCGTCACCACCTGGTTAAGATCCACGCCCAGCGCCACCAGGGTCTGGGCGATCTCTGGGCGAATCCCGGTCAGAATCACCTCGGCCCCAAGCAGCCGGGCGGACTGGGCGGCGCGGATCAGCGCGGCGGCCACCTGCGTATCGACCACCGGCACTCCGGTCAGGTCCAGAATCGCCACCTGGGCCTGCTGGCTGCTGACGCCCTCAAGCAGCGAGGTGATCACATGGCTGGCGCGCTGGGTATCGATGCTGCCGATCAAGGGCATCATCAGAGTGGTCTTGTTGAGCCGAATCAGCGGGGTGGAGAGCTCGACCAGCGCCGTGGCCTGAACGTGGATCAGCTCCTCCTGCAGCCGCACCCGCTCCAGCTCGGCCCGTCTCCCGACGCTCCCGTCCAGCAACACCCCATCCCAAAGCGTGCTGCCGTCGGCGAGCCGGGATGGGCGCGATTTGCCCTCCAGCCACTTTTCCTGCGTGCCGATCAGCACCCGGCCTTCCCACTGCCAGGGACCGAGCGTTCTAGCCGACTCAGCGATTGAGGCGTTGAATCTGCTCTGATCGTCGGGGTGGACCCGCTTAAACAGCAGGGATGAGTCCTGATAGATCGCCTCGGGCTCAACGCCATAGATCTCCCGACAGCCCTCGCTGACATACGGAAAGCTGATGGTGCCATCGGGCGCAAGCAAAAACTGATAGACCATTCCCGGCACGTTGGCGGTAATTCGCCGGAGCCGCTCCTCGCTGGATTCCAGCGCGGCGGTCATGCTTTTCTGGTCGTTGATATTGCGCGAAACCCCCACCGTCCCAATCGTCGCGCCGTCCCCGGTGACCGGAACCTTGATGGTGCTGAAGATATTGATCTGACCATCGTGGCGAGTGACCGGCTCCTCAATATGCAGCGTCTCACCAGTGCTGAACACATGCTGATCATCTTTAATATATTGCAGGGTGTAATCCGGCTCATTAAACGGCGCATCGATCAGATTGTGCAGTTCGTCCATGGACATAGCGTAGTACTGGCGAAAGGCTTTGTTGGCATAGCGAATGTGGGAGTGCGGGCCTTTGTACAAGATGAGATCGGGGATTGCGTCGAGCATCTGAGTATACAGCGCAACCTGCGCTTCGAGGTCGCTTATCCGTTGGCTGGCATCAGTGCCTGATAATGGTTGAGACGAGCTGCTGATATTATCAGTAGACATTGAATCTCCTTGAATCACTACGTGCCTGAATCGCCACGCTACTCAGCCTGCCTGGCCGAATCGCTGCTAAGAATATACTCTACTTGTTAAGCCTTGTCATGCTGGATCTCCCTGGTTTATCAAATACTATCGAGTGCCGGGCGCTGCTGAATTGCTTGATTGGCATAATTGAATAGTATTTGACCGCGCCTGGGCTCTGCGCTACACTCAGCCTGGAGTGATAAGGAACCGCCGATGCCACAGCTGATTCTATTCAACAAACCCTACAATGTGCTCTGCCAGTTCACCGACACCGCAGGCCGTGCGACGCTGGCCGACTATATCCCGGTGCCGAATGTGTATGCGGCAGGGCGGCTTGACGCCGACAGCGAGGGGCTGCTGATCCTGACTGACTCCGGCCCCGTCCAGCACCAGATCGCCGACCCGCAGCATAAGCTGCCCAAAATCTACTGGGTGCAGGTCGAAGGTATTCCCACCGAAGAGGCCATCAACCGGCTGGCCCAGGGCGTGACATTGCGCGATGGGCCGACCCGCCCGGCGACGGTGCGGCGAATGGCCCCGCCCAGCATCTGGGAGCGCACCCCGCCGATCCGCGAGCGCCGCGCTATCCCCACCGACTGGCTGGCGATCACCCTGACCGAGGGCCGCAACCGCCAGGTTCGCCGCATGACTGCCGCCGTCGGCTACCCAACCCTGCGGCTGGTCCGCGCATCAATCGGCCCCTGGGAGCTGGGCGTGCTCCAGCCGGGCGAGTGGCGCACGATCACGGCCCCGCCCAATCTGCGGCGGCGCTAGGGGTTGCGGATCGGGTTTTTTTGCTGGCTTCGACCGGCTCAGCCAACGAGCTCCGACCATCGCTACTATTCGTGCGCACCTGAACGGGTGCCTCGCTGGAGAACCGCCACATGACCGAGAAAAAATACACCAACGACGAGATCACGGTGGTCTGGAAGCCCGAGCAGTGTAGCCACTCGACGCTGTGCTGGAAGGGCCTGGGCCAGGTCTTCAACCCCAAGGTCCGCCCCTGGGTTACGCTGGCCGGAGCCAGCAGCGCTGAGATTGCCACCCAGGTCGATCGCTGTCCGTCGGGCGCGCTCTCATGGCAGCGCAACGCGGCGCCACCGCAGGCCGAGCCCGCTGGCCCGCCGATGGCCGCGGTGGCACCTGTGGCCGGGGCATCAATTGAGGTGAAGGCGAATGGCCCGCTGCTGGTGCGCGGCGGCGTCAACATCACCCACCGCGACGGCCGCACCACCACCCACGCCCAGACAGTGGCGCTGTGTCGC